>WQZT01000184.1 GCA_009780595.1 Treponema sp.
ACAGTAACACAGGTCGGCGCTAATAGCTGGTGGGGCGTTGCGTTCCGCGGCGAATAGCTCAAAGCCGCGCGTATACGCCTGTACAATCACAGCTTTGCCAGAAAATGCGCCGCTAGCGAGTCGGCGGGGTCGAGTTCGAGCGCGGTGCGGAAAAACGCTGCGGCTTCGTCTTTGTTGCCGCCCTTCATCGCCAGCACGCCAAGGTTGGAGATAATCTTGATGTTTTCCGGCTCTTCCTGCAGGGCGCGTTCCAGCTCCTTCCGCGCCCCCTTCAGATCGCCTGATTCCATCAGGCAGATGGCAATCTCGTTGCGGGTGTCAGTGTTGCCCCCGCCAAGTTCGGTAGTTTTCTGGAACGCCGCCAGCGCGGCATCGTAGCGGGCGAGCTTGCGTAGCGCCCAGCCAAGCACGAACCAGCCGTTCCACACCTTCGGGTGCTTTTCGATAAACTGCCGGATCTTCAAAAGCCCCGCCTCATCCTCCCCCCGAATGATGCAATCGTAAGCTTCCCGGTACGCCTCTTCGTCAAGATGCTGGCTGTTAATCTCCGCGAGCATCCGCTGCGCCTGTTTCTTCTTTTCCGGCGCTTCTTCCGTTTCCTCTTCCTCGAGCGAAGTGTAGCTGAAAAAACAATCCCGCGCACGGGCAAACCTCTTACGCCGCACAAAGAAAAACCCCGCGTTGAACAACGTATCCGGCAGAAGTGGCTGCGTGGCAAGCGCATCGAGATACGCCGCTTCAGGCGCGTTCCACGCATCTCCGCCGCCGCCCTCCGCGCCGTCTTTCTCCACAAACGCCGCCTTCTTTTCCAGAATTAGCGCCTTGTTCAAAAGCACCCCCGGCGAACGTGGAAAAAGCCCCTCCAAAATAGCGT
The DNA here is from genome assembly GCA_009780595.1 of Treponema sp. Lineage (GTDB taxonomy): Bacteria > Spirochaetota > Spirochaetia > Treponematales > Breznakiellaceae > WRKT01. Next base: position 875 of record WQZT01000184.1, read on the forward strand.
TAATTTCCAGCGCCGTATCAAAATCCTCGTTGTCCGCTTTCACCATCGCCGCGCAGGTAAACTCGTGGTAGATTTCAGGCTTAACCGCACAAACCAACGCACGGTAATAGTCGAGCCACCGCTCGGTGATACGTGGCGTGTGCGCGCCACCGTCAAAATCCCCTGCAATCACCCGCAACATCCCCGAAAGAATCATCTCCAACGACAAGCTTGCGCTATCAACACGCGCAAGCCCCGCATTTTCATCCCCACCTTCGCCTGAACCAGCTTCCACCTCAACAGGCAGAAGAATCGAAGCGTCAAGGTCAAACCCCTTAACGCGGCTTTTCAGAGAATCAGGAACAGTCAGAAAAACAATAGGTTTCTTTTCCATAAAAGTGTGAGCCTCATTACTCGCAAGCGGATTAATACCCCGCCCTTCAGGGCAGAGTTGTTGATTATGTGGGAAGTTTCAGATCAAAGCTGTCATCCAGCGACATATCAAGCGGCACATCATCCAGAGCAGGTGAATCCGCAGTAGCCGCCGCTGCCGCTGGCACTTCCGCAAAAGCGGCAACCTCAGGCAGCGCATCTGATGCAGATGCAGACGGCGCAACCTCATCAACCGAAGGCCACGCATCCACCGCCGCCGCTGGCGCAGCCTTTTTCACAGTCGCGCCACCCGCACCTGCAGCACTCGCCGCTTTCGCAGCAAGGGCTTTTTTCTCAACAGGAGACACCATTCGATTCTCCACGCGGAATTGCGAAAGATACTCGTTAATCCTAACCTTGTACCCCATCGGAACAAGACTCTCATCAAAATGGAGCGCCAACGCCACAAGCTCCTTGCGCCCCTCAACCGCCTCCGAGCGGATAATATTCCCCTTAACAAGAAAACTCTGCCTCGGATCGTCAAAATCCATCTTGATGAGCGCCTCCTTATCCATAAGGATCTTCGCAACCCCCATCATAATAATCTTTGCACCCGAGAACGAAATATCCCGCAGAATACAGCGGCGCGGAACACTCTGAATATACACCGCGCTCTCCTTCGACGTCATATTCAACTTCCGCATAGATTCAGGCGTTATAGGAACCCGCTCCTCCTGCCGCTTTGACGAATTCATATTCGCGTCGAGCACCCGCCCCATAATTTCGATAAGAACATCCGGCGGCCGCTGGGTAAATTGCAGGGAAAAAAGAACAACATCCGGAGAATTACCGTAGGGCGTATACCCCATCGAGCGGGCATTCACAAAGAACGACACCGGATTACCCCGTTCTGTCAGTTGAAAACAATACCGAAGGCTGACAACATTGTTCGATTTTTCAAGATTGTGCAAAATCCCCGACTTCGTATTAACCACGAGCTTCGCGCCCTGAAACGATGACGAGAAAATCACGCAGGGCCAAAAATCCCCCACGCACTTCAAGTACACCTGGGCAGTAACAAGCCCCGTAACCTGAATTATCTCTTTAGAGAACGTAACATCTATTTTCTCAAAACGAGCATAATACTCGTTGATTTTTTGACTAGTCAACATACCCATTATCTGTAAGAATACAATTCTTTTGAAATACCGTCAATGATTAAAAAATGAAGGGCGGAATAATTTGCTTGCAGCAAATTGTTCTGGGGAGTTTTGCGTAGCAAAACTCCATGCCTATATACCCACATGAAGTTTTGGCATGCCAAAACTTCATCTCTACCGGAATAATTCACTGCACTTTTTCAATATGAATCCTATACCCCAATGAATGCAACACACTCGAAAAAGTCCTGAAATTGATTCTCTCGGCATTTTTACTCCTGATTTTTTGTATGATAGTCGGAGATACCCCAGCCTTTTGCGCCAATGCTCGCACAGAGATCTTTTCCAGTTCCATCTTTTCAAGTATAAATTCAGATAAAAGAAACTCATTGTATTCTTTATCAAACTCTTCTTTCCTTTTGGGATCGCTGATAAATTCGTCAAATGTCGATTTCATGGTTTTTTGCCTCCAGTTTTCCTTGTAAGGTAATCTTTCCTAAATCTTTGCGCCACATCCTTTTCATGGTGCGGCAATTTATCTGTCTTTTTCCGAAATCCGTTTGTTACAATAATTTTTTTACCATCGGCAAAAAACGATAAATACCTATCAGGCTGCGGCTTAAATGCATAAATCCCATTTCCCTCATTTCGGAATTTTGTTATATCAAATATTTTTCCGTAATCCCCCATCCGTTTAATCAAAATTAGAATTTTTCTTTGCATATCTTCAGACGATTCCAAAAAATACTTTTCTGCAACACTTTTCCCATTTTTATCATAATACCATTCTAAGGTAAATTCTGTGCCACGATAAATTAAGCACGATGTACTATCCATAGATCAAATGTACCATATTTATGGTACATTGTCAAGAAACTTATTATATCGCAGATGCAAAGGCGTCAGCCGCCATTGCTCACTCAAACACTAAAACCGCTGTTCCGCCAGCGCTTGAGCTGTACAGTTCAAGCCGTCCTTCCACAAGCGCCCAGCGGAGCACTCCAGAAAGGTAGGCAAGGTACTCGTGTTCCCGCAGGCTTTCTGGTTCGATAAAGGATATCATCATGGTGCTTGCCAGGTTTCCCATGGTAAGGTCTTCGCCTTTTCCAAGCGTGAAGGGACCGAAGAAGCGGTTAGGTGCGCCTAACCCGCGAACCATGCCTTCGCGGATGCTGAAGTTGATGGTGTAGATTTCTTCAAATCCTGCTGCATTGAGTTTCTGTCGATCGGGAGCTATGGGGATCGTCCTTCCGCCTCGGCGCAGCTCGGTAAGAACCCAGCCTCGCCCTTCAACAGAGCGGAAGCTTGCGCCTTCAGCGGGAGTTTCAGCGGTGGCGCAGGCGGAGAAGGCAAGGAAGGTCAGTAGACTAAGTGCGGGAAACAAAGATCGCGCGGTTTTTTTCATTGGTTTCATTCCTTTAGTATAATGCATGTATTGCCTGTAAGTAAGACTCGTCAATCTTTCGCTTGTCGGCGGTAAT
>WQZT01000185.1 GCA_009780595.1 Treponema sp.
GGCGGAAACTGTGGAAAACGCCATCAGCGCATTCCGACTTCCGCCGCTTCCTGACGGATTTGCCTACACCCGCGCTGCCCGCATTGGGAATATTGTCCTTGCCTCGTGGGAGGAGCAGGAAGGGGCAAGTATTGGGGCGGCTGGCTTTATGGTTCGGAGCATCTTTTAGAAAGCGTGTTTGCAACGGAACGGCAAGCTTGTTAAACAAGACGATACATTCGCCGATACATTTAATAGAATGAAAGCACTCAGTGTGTTGTATGCGGGATCGCTTGCTCCTCAAATATTTGAAAAACTGCCCGGCGGCGATTGCGCTTTTTCGATGGCAGTGAAAGCGGCGTGCAGTTTTCAGGATGTCGCGAAAACCGTGATCATCTGCACAGACGAGCATATTCGCAATTTTCGCAACACTCTGTGCGCCGTTGAAGAGAAAGCCGAAACGATCAGCCGCCCATCGTGGACAAAGAAAACGCTGCTGGAAGAAATCGCCGCCCGCGCTACCGGATTTGACCTTGTGTACATTGCGTGGGCGGACTGCTCCCTGCTCGACCCTGAACTGGCGAAAAAGCTCGCGTGGCGGCACAACCGTTTCGCCGCCCACTATTCCTACGCCGACGGCTGGCCGTACGGATTTGCTCCTGAAGTCCTTACGCCGCAAACGGCGGGAATCCTCGCCGCAATCGCAGGTGATGACAATGCTCCGGTTGAGCGCGATGCGATTTTCAGCATCATTCAAAAAGACATTAACTCTTTTGACATAGAGACGGAAATTTCAACTGCCGATCTGCGCCATTTCCGCCTGAGCTTTACGGCGGATTCAAAACGAAACGTCATGCTACTGTCCCATTTTTTGGAGAGCGGGTATAAATCCGCAGATGACGCGGAAACGTTTATCGAAAAAAATAAAATGCTGCTGCGGACACTTCCGGCTTTTTTCAATATTCAAGTTTCAGCCGTCTGCCCGCAATCTTGCTCGTTCTGCCCGTGGCCGAAGTACGGCGGCGCATCCGGCTCCGGAAAAGATTTTATGCCGAAAGATGACTTCATCAATCTGCTTGATACAATCCAGGAGTTTTCAGGAGACGCTGTTATTAGTTTTTCGCTGTGGGGAGAGGCTGCGCTGCACCCGGAAAAAATCGCCCTTATCGAAGCGGTTCTTTCGCGCCCTGCCCTTTCGCTGGTGATCGAAACATCCGGCTTGGGCTGGAAAGACGGCGAACTGCAAGCACTGTCCCGCGCCGCACGAGCCGCCGCGCCGAGAGTAAACCGCCAGCCGCCGCTTTCGTGGATCGTCTCGCTTGACGCGCAGGCTCCCGAACGTTACAAAGAAATTCGCGGGGCGGGTTTTGCTGAAGCGCGCGCCTGTGCCGCAACGCTCCTGGAACTTTTCCCCGCGTCTGCGTATGTTCAAGCACTGCGCGTCAAAGGCTTTGAAGACGACATCGAACAATTTTACCGTTATTGGAAAGCGCAAGCGCCGGATAGAAAAGACAACGCACACATCATCATTCAAAAGTACGATGACTTTTCCGGCGCGCTTGATAAACTGCAAGCTTCCGACCTGTCGCCGATACAGCGCAGGGAATGCTGGCATATCCAGCGGGATGTAACAATACTTCTTGACGGGAGCGTTTCCTGCTGCCGCGAAGATGTTGGTGCGCTGAAAGGTTCAAGCAGCAAACTGCTGTGGGGCAATGTTTTCCGCGAAACACTCAGCACGATTTGGAAACGGGGAGAGGCGGTATTTGCCGAGCATTGCGCCGGGGAATACAAAGGAATTTGCGCTGATTGCGATGAATACTATACCTACAACTTTTAACAACAAGCTCCCATCGTACACGGCAGTTGGCGGAAGTGGTCGCTCTACTTCTGCCGGAAATTCCGCCGGCATTTCCGCCAGAATATCCACCGGAATATCCGCGGTGATCCTCAACCGGGGCAACCAGCAATCCCGCCGCGAGCTGTGGGGCGAGCTTGAAAAAGCGGGCTTTGATCACATCCTGTCGATAGAAAATGCTTCTGCCAATTACGATACGGAAACTGTTCCCAGTGATTTTCCGTTTGTCCGTTTTATTTTTTTGAACGAGCCTGTCAGCCGCGGCGAGGAAATAAATATCGCCGCATCTGAAATATCAAGCCCGCTTTTTTTTCTGATGTGGAGTGATATGCAAATCCTGCGTAGCGGCACAGCCGATCGCATGGTGGAACGTTTGCAGACACCTCATGTGCAGGAGCCGCTCAATGTTGAGAACGGGCAAGCGGTGTTCAGCACAGAGGGAAAAAGCCAGTTCAAACGCCTTTGCACCGTACCGCTCATTCAAAACGGACACAACGAAACAATACCAACTATTATTACCCCGGCGCTTATCTATCAAAAAAAATCTGTCATCTCGATAAAAACAATTCTTTCCTCTGCGAATCGTGAAGCAACTCCATCGCTCTGCCCGTTTGATGGTATCGGTATTTATGACCGGGAACGGTTTATCCGTTCAGGCGGATTTGATCCATCGATAAAAAGTTTTTACTGGCAGCTTATGGATTTCGGGTTTCGATGTAACTTGTGGGGTGAAAAAATCGCGGGGACAAAATTGATCAAACTCGCGTACAAAGGTGATGTTCCCGAAAGAGACGGCACTGCTGACGACAGCTACAAACGCTTTTTCTTAAAAAATCTGTCGCCGGTATTTCGCGGCGATTACGCGCACATTCCCCTGCGGCGCTTTCCGTGGTATTACAGAACCATGGGCAGCGGGCTTTCTGCGGCGTGGGATGAATTTTCGGCGACACGCGAATGGGTGAACATCAACCGTTACCGCTTTACATCTGACGCGCGGGCGCTCGCCGAAAGCTGGGAAAGTCTCGATGTGTCGAGTGCCGAGACCGACGATGATGCGCTCTCGCCGCTTGAGGATTCGCATTGACCGCGCTCGTTCTGCAAGCGCGGCTGGACTCAAGCCGCCTCCCGAGAAAAGCATTACTCCCGTTGGGCAAGCGCTTGAACGAACGCCCGTTAATTTTTCGAGTGATGAGCGCACTGAGCTTTATTCCCTGCGATATAAAAATACTTGCATGCCCAAACGATTCTGTTTCCGAATTTGCACCTCTTGCGAATGAAGCGGGCTTTACGATAGTCGGAGGCCCTAAGGAAGATGTGCTTGCCCGTTTCTGCATTGCGGCGCGACTGTGCGGCGCAGACAGGATTATTCGGGCAACAGGCGATAACCCCTTTGTCTTTGCCGATGCCGCCGCCGCCTTACTCCACGACGTTGAAGATGTGCAGACACAAACCGGAACATCAATCGCTTACGCCGCTTACGCGGAACTTCCCTACGGAGCTGGCGTTGAGGTTGTCAGTGCACAGGCGCTGTTTCGTGCCGAGCGGGAAACGCAGGAGGCATTCCACCGCGAACACGTTTGCCCGTACCTGTACAACAACCCCGCGCAATTCCATCTGCATCGCCCGCTCGCTCCCCAACGCTGGCATGGCGCAGATGTGCGGATTACCGTTGACACTGCCGACGATTACAGGCGGGCGCAACTTCTGTACGAGCGTTTGTCCGCGCTGCCCGCCGCCCGCCTCCCCTATCGGCCCTTGTTGGTGTTGCTGCTGCGGCTGGGTTTGCCATCCGCTCTCGTTAGCCCGGGCCGCTGCAACCACCGGCTCCGGCGGCAGTTCGTCCGTGGCGACTGACGGGTCAGCGAACGTTGCAACCGGCGGCTCGGCAATCGCCGACGGCACGTCGACGCTCTCGGTCTGCGGCACCCGATTGCCTGGCGTCTGATCCTGGGAGGCAGCGTTCCCCCCCTCCCGGGCGACAAAAATGCCGGCGCCCATCAGGCCCGCGGACTCCAC
>WQZT01000186.1 GCA_009780595.1 Treponema sp.
CACAAAGAGCCGATTTTTATCGAGGCTACGCGCGATGACGGTGCAGGCGGCGTTATCGAAGTGGAATGCGCGGTTCAGTACAACGACGGCTTTAACGAGATAATGTACTCGTTTGTGAACGATATTAACACGCGCGAAGGCGGAACGCACCTTGTGGGGTTTAAGTCGGCGCTGACGCGGACGCTCAACGAATACCTAAAAAAGTCCAAACACGCGAAGAAGCTCGACGAAAGCCTTTCGGGAGACGATGTGCGCGAAGGGCTTACGGCTGTGCTTTCGGTGAAAATCCCCGAACCGCAGTTTGAGGGGCAGACAAAGGCGAAGCTGGGCAATTCGGAAGTGAAGGGAATTGTTGAAACCGTGGTCAACGAGCAGTTGGAGCTGTTTCTGGACTTGCACCCCGACGTTATCAGCGGGATTCTGGAAAAATCGGTGCTTGCCGCCCGCGCCCGAATTGCTGCGCGGCAGGCGCGGGACGCAACCCGCCGCAAAAACGCGATGGATTCCGCAGGGCTACCGGGCAAGCTTTCGGACTGCTCGGAGAAGGATCCCGCGAAGTGTGAGTTGTTCATCGTTGAGGGCGATTCCGCTGGCGGCTCGGCGAAGATGGGGCGCAACCGGCACTTTCAAGCGATTCTTTCGTTGTGGGGGAAGATGCTCAACGTGGAGAAAACCCGCATCGAGAAGGTTGTAACCAACGAGAAGCTGCAGCCGATTATTGCCAGTATTGGCGCGGGCTGCGGCGGCGAGTTCAAGGTGGACAAAATCCGCTACCACAAAATCATCATTATGGCGGATGCTGACGTTGACGGCTCGCACATTCGCACGCTGCTGCTGACGTTTTTTTACCGCTATATGACGGAGCTTGTCGAAAAGGGGCACGTGTACATCGCCATGCCGCCGCTGTACAAGATCAGCCACAACCGCAAGGATTACTACGCCTACGATGACGCTGAAAAAGAGCGGGTGATGGCTGGGCTTGGGGAGATTAAGAAGGACGGCATTCAGCGGTACAAAGGGCTTGGCGAGATGAACCCCGACCAGCTCTGGGAAACAACGATGGATCCCGCCCGCCGCAACATTATCCGCGTACACATGGACGACGCAGTGGAAGCCGAGAGTATTTTCACCACGCTTATGGGCGAAGTTGTCGCCCCGCGCCGCGCGTTTATTGAGGACAACGCGCTGCTGGTGAAAAATCTGGATGTTTGAGTGATGAGGGGGAATAGGGCTAACCCACTTTATGGGTTAGATTAGAAGTTTATTGAATTTTCAGTATTTGCGCGTTATCCTATAAAGAACGGAAGTTAACCATGACAGAGGCGGTATTACTAGAGATGGCACGGAGCCTTCCGCAGGATAAGCGTCAGGAGTTGTATGATTTCGCGCATTTTCTTGTGAAGAAATACGCAGATGAGCATGACGGGAAACGCATTGCGGCATTTGAATCTGAAGATGAAATGCTCGATTTTATTAACGATGTAGGTCGACAGGTTTATGCGGATTAGTCGCGGCGAAATTTGGTCTGTGGCATGGACAGGCTTTGCAGGAAAGCCGTGCCCTGCGCTGGTTATTCAGGCTGAAGGGTCCCGCTTGCAAACCTTGGAAGATGCTATGGGAAAGTGTCGGATGAAATTATGCGGGAAGTTAGCACACGACTGATTAAGATACTCGGCATTGAATGAAACAAGCCTATGCTTTATGTTACTGCCACTATATCTTTCCCTAATTGATAGATTACGAATCAACAATCTCACAAAGTGCGAACTACTATTATAAGTTCTTCACTGTCGCCGACGCACATTTGCTGCTTGCGCTTTTATTTGCTTTTTTGTATAGTTCTCCTGGAAGGACGAGGTAAGGGGGATTGTATGAAAAAATGTTTGGCGCGGTTTGGTACAGCGCTGGTTGCTGCGGCGCTTGTGTGCGTGGCGGCGGCGTGCGGGAAGAGCGCAGTTTCCGGCAGAGCGGGGGAAAATCACTTGGTTGTGGTTTTGCCGAGTTTCCCGGTTTCGCTCGACAACACGAAGGCGAACGAATTCAACTCGTTGATGATTCATCATAATATTACTGAAACGCTGGTTAAGTTTGACGGGCCAAATTTTAATATTGTTCCGGGGCTGGCTGAGAGCTGGCACATGCCTAATCCTCAAACGCTGGTAATGAATCTGCGGCGGGGTGTGCGGTTTCACAACGGCGATGAGATGCGGGCTTCGGATGTTCAGGTTTCGGTGATGCGTGGTGTTGTGTCGCCTCCGGTGCGGTTTATCCACGGCAATATCGAGAGTGTTGATATTATCGATGATTATACGGTGCAAATTAATTTGCGTATTCCGTTTGTTCCGATTCTGGCGCATTTGACGCATCCCGGGGCGGCGGTGAATAGCGAGCGGGCGTTGCGCGAGTTGGGGGATGAGTTTGCCAATCAGCCGGTTGGTACTGGGCCGTTTAAGTTTCAATCTATGACGTTGGGCGACAGCATCGAGCTTGTGCGGTTTGAGGATTATTGGGGTGAGCGCCCTGGTGTTGACCGGATTTCGTTCACGGTTATTCCCGAGGGCACGAACAGGTTGATTGCCGTTGAAACGGGGGCAGCGGATGTTGCGTTTGATATTTCCCCGCACCATTTGCCGCGCATGGTGAGTGATTCACGGTTGGCGTACGATAGGTCGGCGCTTCCACGGTTTCACTTTCTTGGCTTTAACCAGCAATCGCCGACTGCGCTGCCGCTGCGGGATGTGCGGGTGCGGCAGGCGATTAACCACGCGATTGATGTTGAAGCGATTGTCGATATTGTGTATCAGGGCGTGGGGCGGCTGACGAACGGGCCGATGGTGGGTATTCCCGGCGTGGTGGAGTTTGAGCCGCTGGAGTTTGACCTTGACCGCGCGCGGCAGCTTATGGCTGAGGCGGGGTACGCTGACGGGTTTGCGGTAACGTTGTGGTGCACGGTTGATAATCAGCAAGAAGTTGACAAATCTGTCATCATTCAGAATATGCTCGCGCAAATTGGTATTCGGGTTGAGGTTATTTCGCTGGAGTTTGCGACGTTCCTGCAAGGTGTAACGTCTGGTCAGCACGATATGTATGTGCTGAGTTGGAACAACGGGATGGCTGATCCTGATTACGGATTGGCGTTGTTTCACAGTTCCAATATTGGCGGCAGCAATCGTTTCCGCTATCACAATCCGAACGTTGACCGCTTGCTTGATCGCGGGCGGCAGGAACTTGATCCGGCGGCGCGGCTCGATTTGTACCGCGAAGCTCAGCGGCTGATTGTCGCGGATCATCCGGCTGTGTTTCTTTTGCACGGCGAGGAGTTGGTTGCCCTTTCTCCGCAGATTAGCGGTTTTGTGAATTTCCCGTTCAGGTTCCCGCGGCTTAACACTGTTTATTTTAAGAACTAGGCGCGTGTACAATCGTTCAGGCGGCTCGCTGTCCGCCTGAACTTTGTTGACGTTAGCTTGCCGTTGAGTTCTCTTTACGGTATCTTTGAGTTGTCTTTGAGCTACCTTTAAGCTATAAAGAGGTACAATGAAAAACCCGATAGCAACCATCACGATGGAAAATAACGCAGAAATAGTTGTCGAGCTTATTCCGGAGCTTGCGCCGAATACTGTCAACAGTTTTATTTATCTTGCATCGTGCGGCGCGTTTGACAATTACCCGATTGCCCGCGTTGAGCCGGGATTTGTCGTGGATGTAAGCACGAATGCGTTTGGCCGCGAGGTGTGCAGGTATCTTATCGAAAACGAGGCGGCGAAAGTGAGCGCGGATAAGCGGCTTGCGCCGAAGCGGCTTCTTCCGAAGCTGGGCGTTATCGGAA
>WQZT01000187.1 GCA_009780595.1 Treponema sp.
CTGGTCAACAATGGGCTTAAAAAGATTGTTCAGCAGTGGGCGGATAGCGGCGGTCTTGTTGAAAAGCCGGAGGTTGAAAAGCCCCAAAAGCGCGGTAGAGGGCGGCCTCGAAAAAAGAGCGAACCATGAACGAGATGTGGATACTGCTGCTTTTGATTGTAATCTCGGCACTGCCGGTTTTTCTCGCATTCGTTTTTTCCCGAGCGAGAAAATTGCCGCCGACATTTTTGTCGCGGGCTTGGATGCCGATTATTCCCGCGCGCTGGTTTTTGACGGCGCTTGCCGCTGGGGTTGCATCCCTGCCGATTGCCGCGCTGATTCAGGGAGGGCTCCCGCCAGGCGGAAGTGGCGGGGTGTTTCCCGCTTTTTACAACGTGTTCTTTCGTATCGCTTTTGTAGAAGAACTCAGCCGTGTTATTGTCCTTGCCCCGCTTTTTGCCGCTATTCACCGCCGCCGGAATCCTGATGCGGCTTTGTGCGCGGCGCTGGGGCTTGTTGCCGGGTTGGGCTTTGCAATGCTGGAAAGCGCCTTTTACGGGCTGGAGGATGTCAATATCGCGCTGTTGCGGGCGTTTACTGCCGTGCCAGTTCACGGCGCGTGCGGCATCAGAGTTGGCGCGGCTGTTTTTTTCTTTACACGGCGAAAGGCGGAACACTGTGCAAACGAACAGGTTAACTATCAGGGGAAGGCGCTGTTTTGGAAAGCGTTGTTTCTCTTTATTTTTGCCGTTTTTATTCACGGGGCGTATAATTTGATAACTGCCACCCCCGCTTTCCCTTCGTTTTTTGCAGTTTTTGTCGCTTTTACTGCCCTTTGTTCGTCTCTGTCTTTCTTAAAAGCCAGCAATATTAAGCGATGTGGTGATGAAGGCGGCAATGTATAAACGGCAAGCGAGCTTATTTCATCACAGAATCGACTAAATCTTTGAAATTCTGATTAAGCCGTACTGGTTGGCTGTCGGTTTTTAGAATGCTTTTTTGAATGTACGGCACTCCGTCCCGCTCCTCGATAGTGATGCCAATCTGTTCGCCGCCGCCTGAAGCCGAGGCTGTTTCGCCTTCTTTGGGGAAGGTGTGGAGGATTTCAATCATCGCGCTGGTTATGCTAAAAGGGGCAGGGGAAAGTAGCGGGTATCCAGCGGGGAGGAACTCTTCTTCTGAAGAGTTGGAGTTTTGAGTAGTGTCTACGTTTCTGTCAAAAGGAGAAACCACCTCCAGGGTGCCCCAATCAGGTTCCCCGCTTTCCACTTCGATTGTCTCGCTGAACTCGATCTCGCTTGCCACATCCCCTATATTTCTTTCGGGGGCGCTAGGAACACTTTCCGGGGAAATACTTTCCTGAGAGGTTTCTTCCACGCTCTCAAATTCTTGCAGCTCTTCAAGTTCTTCCAGTTCCTCAAGCTCTTCGGCTTCAAGCTCCTGTAGTTCTTCGAGTTCTTCTAATTTTTCCGAAACTTCGACGGATTCGGGCTCTACAGTTTCCTCTTCTCCAACAAGTTCGATTTCCTGCAACTCTTCGAATTCTTCTAGGGTAATCTCAGCAGTTTCAACTACCTGTAGATATTCAAGTTCTTCAAACTCTTCGATTTCCTCGACTTCTACAAATCCTTCCTGCTCCTCGACTCTCTCTAGCTCCTCAAGTTCTTCAAATTCCTCAGTAATTTGTGCGCTATCATTTGCAGTAATAGGGACAGCTCTGGGAGCATTTGCGAAGAAGTTGTTCAGGATAACTTTGAGTTTATCTTCGTCAATAATTGCCTCTGCCGAGCTTCCGATAATGGGGAGCAGTTCGTTCCACGATTTATCGATAATGGCATCAATATCCCCGGCTTCATCGCCCAAAGCGTTTTTAATGCCCCGCTTTAGTTGCGCGTTAATCTCATTTCGCCGCTGCTGGAGTTCGGTTTTCCAGTGTCCCCAATCCATTACGCTTTCGCTTTCGTAGTATTGCTCGATAAGGGAAATCTGGAGTTTTTTCATGCGGTCTTGGATAACCGTAACTGTGTTTTGCTTAATGTTAAACAGCAGGAATACCGTTAGATACACCGTAAAAAAGAAAGCCAACAAAAGCAGCGCCCGTACCATTGGCGGGAACAGGAACAGATCGTCGCTTACAAGACGACCTGCAAAATACCCCTGGGGGCTTTTTAGCGAAAGAAGCGTGAGGGAAGCTTCCGATTCGGCAGAACGCAGCCTGGCAGACAACGGCGCGGCAGCACTCCAAATCGAAGAAACCTGCTCAATTATTACGTGCTCGGCAAACCATGCGGGCACACCGGATAAAAATCCCGGCGGATTTGAAACAAGCGATATATCATTGCCGATAGCCAAATTCCCCTCGCTGACAAGCAAATCGGACAGCGCCCGCGCTGAAAGGGAAAATATCGCTGTGCCGTGAAAAATATCAAAAGAATCATAAAATGGAAAGGAAAAAAGGAGGCGATCCCCTCTGGCATCCAAAGTCAGGCGCGGCAAATCCCCGTCCTGCATCGCGATTGCCTCCCGCGGAACGTCAGGGTCGTTGAGGTTGCGGTAGGTTACGAACTGCGTGCCCTGCGTAAGAATATCGGGCACGTGCGTGGAAAAGTGAACGCGTGCGCCGTCAGCATCGATAAAGCGAACCCAGGTGAGTCTGGGGACAGATTCGTGCAGAACGCCGAAAACGCGGGTGCGCTCAAAAATATCATCGGTGCTTTGATTCAAAAGGTAACTGCGCCTGACTGCGCCTTCTTCAAGTGCCTGTGAAAAGCGCGCTTGCATCGTCGTAACAAACCCGTCGATTTTCTCGGCGCTCTGGGCAAGATCGCCGCTCATTGAAGCTGTAACGGCAGGGTTGTAAAAGCGGGTTTCTATCAGGTTAAACAGCCCGGAAAAGGCAAAAAACGCAAACGCACCCGAGAGCAAAGCGGTTATGAGAAAACTAAGTACGGCCTTTTTTAACGCAGTCAAACTTGTTCCTTTCTATAGTAGTATTCGGCATAGTGCCGTCTTTTATAGAGTACCTGAAGCTATAGCATATATCAAATCTCATTTTTATGCTATACAGAGCTATGGAAGATACGGAAAACATGGAAGAAGCGCGGAACACGAAAGAGGCGGCTGATGTGCTGGACAGAGCCCGGCGGGCGCTTTTGGTTGGGGTACGAGACGGCAGGGCATCAAAGAAGGAAGCGGAAACGCTTGCGAGGGAGCTTGAAGGGCTTGTTGATACCCTGGGGCTGGAGGCGGCTGCCCTTGAAATGGTTCACGTGCGGAGGGGCGAAGGTACTGCCAAGTACGGCATGGGAACGGGCAAGTCGGCGGAGCTTGCGGAAAAGGCGGCGGAGCTGAACGTTGATTGCATTATTTTCGATCGCGACATAAGCCCGTCCCAGCAGCGTAACTGGGAGGAGCTGGCGGGGATTCCGGTTATCGATCGGCAGGAGCTGATTATTCAGATTTTTGCCAGCCGCGCCCGCACGCGGGAGGCGGAGTTGCAGGTAACCCTCGCCGAGCTGCGGTATTCCCTGCCGCGGCTGCACCACAAGTACATTGATCTGTCGCGGCAACGGGGCGGGCGCTACGGAACGAAGGGTTCAGGCGAAACCCGTTTTGAGACTGACCGCCGCATTTTGGAGCAGCGGATTCACCGGCTGGAAGAGGAACTGGAAGAGGTCAAGCTCCAGCGGCAGGTTCAGCGCAAACAGCGGGAACGGCAAGGCGTGCCGGTGTGCGCCCTCGTTGGGTACACGAATACGGGCAAGTCCTCGATTTTGAACGCGTTGACCGGGGCGGGGGTTTTTGCGGAGGACAAGCTTTTTGCCACGCTCGA
>WQZT01000188.1 GCA_009780595.1 Treponema sp.
CAACTTTGCGGTATTTATTATTGCCGCGCTGGTTTTTCTTGCCGCTGGCTTGTGGGCGGCGATTCCGGTGTTCGGCTTGCTGCGCCGCGATGAGCCGCCGCCGGGCAAACCGTTGCGGGAACGTTTTGTCGCTGAAGGGCGGTTTCTCAAACGGTACGGCGCGCTGGAGTTGTACTACGGCGCGTACGTCAAAGAAATCAAACGGCAGTTCGCCCGCAAAGAAAACATTACCGCCAACGAAGAAATTATCAGCCGCGTTTCAGATCTTCTGGGCGAGGCGGCGGGCGGTGGACGCGAAAGCCAACTCTTTGCAAGCGCCGTTCGCGAAGAACCAATTCCTTACCGGGATTTTCCAAAGATGATAACCATCTTTCAAACTATTTTGGAGCGTATATGACAGAAATGACAGAACAATTTTCAGGCGGCGAAGATGCCCACGCAACTGTTGAATTGCTGGAAAACGTAAAGCTGGAAATCGAGAAAGCTTTTGTCGGGCAGAAAGATTTAGTCGATCACGCGCTTATCACGTTGCTTGCTGGCGGACACTTGCTTGTCGAGGGCGTGCCGGGGTTGGGGAAAACCCTTCTCGTGCGCGCGCTGGCAAAGGCAATCGGCGGCGACTGCAAGCGCATTCAGTTTACGCCGGACTTAATGCCGAGCGATATTTCGGGCAGCATCATTCTCGATGTGCAGGCGGGGAAGTTCGTTACGCGCAAGGGGCCGGTTTTCACGAACCTGCTCGTTGCCGATGAAATCAACCGCGCTCCGGCAAAAACGCAAGCCGCGCTCTTTGAGGCAATGCAGGAGTTTCAGGTGAGCCTTGACGGAACTGAGTACCCGCTACCCAAACCGTTTATGGTGTTGGCGACACAAAACCCGTTTGAACACGAAGGAACGTACCCGCTGCCTGACGCGCAAAAAGATCGCTTTTTAATGAAGCTTTTAGTTGATTATCCCGCCTTTGATGATGAAAAGGAAATGGTCAGCCGTGTGCTTTCAGGTGGGAGCGGCGCGGAGCTGTCGCTTGCAGAAGTGAACCAGGCGTTGACCGCCGAACAGTTCGCCGCGCTACGCGATGCCGCGTCAGGTGTCCGCGTTGACAGCGCGGTGATTGATTACGCGGTGCGCCTTGCGGCGGCTACTCGCACCAGCCCCGCCATCCAAACCGGAGCCGGACCGCGCGGAAGCCTTGCCCTGATCCGCTGTGCGCGGGCGCGGGCGCTGTTGGAACGCCGGGATTTTGCCATTCCCGACGATGTAAAAGCGCTGGCAGTTCCCGTTTTGATCCACCGCATCGCCCTTTCGGCGGAGAGCGACCTCGAAGGGCTTGACGAAGTTCGCGCCATACAAAACCTTGTTGCCAGCGTGGAAGCGCCCCGCGTATGAAACCCGCCCCCGCTCTCGTCGCCGCCGCCGGAATCTGGTTTCTGCTGGGCGCGGCGGGATTTTTCTCCGACACCGTCGCCCTCATCTGGCTGTACGCGGGGCTTGTCCTGCTCCCGTTTGTCGTCGCTGACGGCATTGCGCTGTACGTTCTGGCGGACAGGCTCACTGTCAAGCGGCACATTCCTTCGTATCTGGCGCAAGACGAGAGCGCGGCGGTAACGCTTGAAGTCCGCCGCAGTGGCACGGGCTTTCTCCCGTTCAGGATACTGCTGTGGGATATTCACCCTGCGTCTATGGAAACAATCGAAGCGGACACATTTCCCGCTGTGTTGGAACGGGAGCAACTTGCGGCAAACGGCGCGGCGCTTTTGTTCCAGTACGCGCTCCAGCCCGCCGAGCGGGGGCAGTGGTCATTTCGCGGCACGGAGCTTTTGCTTTCTTCGCTGTGCCGATTCTGGCAGTTGAAAGTGTTCCACCCCTGCGAAAGTTCCGGTCGGACATACCCCAACTTCAAAAAGATACAAGCCGCCGCGGGTGAGGATTTGCGGGGACTTCTGGAACGCACAGGGCTTAAAAACATCCGGATGCGCGGGCAGGGGATGGAGTTCCGCAGCCTCCGCGAGTATCAGGAAGGCGATTCCCTGCGAAACGTTGACTGGCGGGCGACAGGCCGCAGACGGAAAGTTATCGTGCGGGAGTATCAGGAAGAGCAGGATCAGCAGGTGCTGTTTTTGCTGGATTCCGGGTATCGCCTGCACCGTTTGGATGATGCCGATCCGCGCCGCTCGACTTCTAGTCGGGCAACGCCGCGTATGCAGTTTGACAGCGCGCTTGAAGCGGTGCTACTCCTTTCGTGGGTTAGTTTGAAACACGGGGACAGCGCCGCCGTGGGAACGTTTGGTTCAAGCAGCCGCTGGCTTGCCCCCCGCAAAGGCGTCAGCGCCTTTCCCATTTTGATGAACGGCCTGTACGACCTGACAAGCGCGCCAGTTCCCTCCTCGCCGTTTTCCGCGCTGGAGGACGCTTTGGCGCGGCTTAAACGGCGCACGTTTATCATCCTCATCAGCAACTTCCGCGAAGAGGACGGCGAATCCCTTTCGTGGATTGTCAAGCACATCGAAAAACGGCACTTGCTCCTTGTGGTGAGCCTGAAAGAAGCGGAGTCGGAGTTTCTGGCAACGCGGCGGGCGGTGGGGGCGGAATCTGCCCTTGAAAGCGCGGCGGCGTTTTCGTACCTCTCCGCGCGGCGGGAACTGTACGCCTCGTGGGAGCACACGGGTCTTTTGACGATGGAGTGCCGCGCTCGTGATCTTTCGTCAGCACTCATCAGTCGCTACCTGCAAGTCAAGCGCTCGGGAAGGTTGTAGGGCGGATTGGCGGAATAATCCGCTAATTCACTGCAATCGAATGGACTTGTTCAAGGCTCAACCCTGCAAGCTGCGCCACCTGCTCCACCGGAAATCCACTTTCGAGCATATTCCGCGCAATCTCGTTAGCTTTGCTCGCTTCGCCTCTTTCAAGCCCTTTAGCTTCACCGCGAGCCTCCCATTTTTCTATCAAACCGGCTTCTTCAAATACTTTTTCCAATGTTAATTCGCTCGTGCTCATTTTCAGTACCTCCAGCAAGATTTCCGCATTGGCTCTCACTATTGCGTTCAAATACGCCTTAATCTGCGCCGCTTTCCCCTGCCGTGCGATTTCTTCCGTTACTCGGCTCATCCGCTGGGGGTCAAGCGCATTGTCCAATCCTTCAAGCCAGAGATTTTCCGCCGCTGAAAGTTTGCGGCTGTCGATTATCTGGATAGGCAGAACATCACCTTTAATAGTATATACCCCCGGAGCGCTTTCTTCAAGAGAAAATCCGCGGTCTTCTTTCAAGTGCCTGAAAAACTCGCGGGAGTAGCGGCTGGCGACAAATGTCAGCGTCAGGTCGTTTATGCCCGCCTTCTTCTGCGAAACATACAGGCACGCGTATGCATACACCTGATAAAAATTCTCGACAGAAACATAGTCCGTTGGGCTTTTGTACTCGATGATATTGTCTTTGCGGAAAATCCGGGCGATGTTCTTTTTGATTGGCACATCGGCGGTTTTCTTGATGATGACGAGATCAATCCGCAACGGTTCGCTGGAGAGCTGAAACTCGGAGATAAACTGCAATGAGCCGCTGTACTCGTCAAGCTCCAGTTGGATTGCCTCAAAAAACGCTGGATGCCAAGAAATCCTGTCGGCGGTATCTTCGCCGTTGGTACATTCATGTTCGCTGTTTGTTTCCACTGAAAGACTATATAAGGTTTAAGAATAAATAGCAACAGACGGAATACTTCGCCTGTTGCTATTTATTCGCAAGCGGGTTTATTTATTCTTAAAAGTTTTGGCTTTGCCAAAGCTTTACTCAGCGGGAACTGTACGCCTCGTG
>WQZT01000189.1 GCA_009780595.1 Treponema sp.
CGCAGGAATATTTTTTGATACCGCGCTTTCATCTCGCCGTGATCCGCAATCGCTTCACGATTGTCAGCATTTATTTCCAGCAGCGCCTCGGAAGTGTACGCTCCAGTTGTAGCGAACTTAGGCAAAGATGCAACAACATCGGCAAGGGTAAAATCCTGGCGGTAGATTTCGTTCTGCCCCGAAAGGCTGCACCAAATCTCGAAAAGCCCCATGTCGCCAGCGTTAGCACCCTCGCAATTTCGCCCGCGCCCGCCTCGAATCGCAAGGAGCTTTACCAGCGCTCCCAGTGTTGCAAGCGGATCGCGCACCGCTTGCGGGTGGATGATGCTCCCCCCTGCCGAACCTTCGCCAGAAACCCTCACGGTATATCCCTGCCGCCGCAGCTCCCGCGCAAGGCTCACCACGTTTGCTTCGCCAACTTCGGCGCGGAAGACGCGCGCTCCAAACGCCTCGGCGATGTGGTCAATCCTGAGCGAGGTGGGATCGTTTGCGACAATGGCGGCTTTCGTTGCCGTGCCGCTTTCGCCAACTTTCAGTTCGCCGCTCCAGACCAGAAACGCAAGCTCCGCCATACAGGTCAGCGCGAAAACTTCCTGCGCCTCCAGTATCCGTGCGCTGCTTCCTGTGCCGCCGTTATCCGGCACCGCGATCACGAGGTTGCCGCGGTCACCATCGCAGTCCGGCACATAGCCCACGGTTACCGAAGGGTTTTTCCCGTGAAGTTCCCGCAAAAATACCCGGCAGGGTTCAAGTGAGTCTCCTTCGGGAACAATTCGGTGGGCTATGCGACCGGGTGTGTCGTTGATGGCGAAAAACGTGATTCCCAGCGAGGAAAAAAACTCCCGGTCTATCGAAAGAGTTCGGGCGCTGCCATTAAAATCCGCGGCAATCCCCAGCGGGTGCTTTTCGATTTCCTTCCGCAAAAACGCGAAAAACTCCCCGCGTTTGCCGCTGTCGGCAATGCCGGAAATCACTTCCCCGGCAAACTCCCGGTACGCCGCTGTAGCCGCTTGTTTCCAGCCCTCCGATGCGGCGTACACGGCGGTTACTTTGGCGGCAGTCTCGTCAGGGTTTGCCGTCTCCGCCGCACCTTCCGCCGTTTCTTTGTCCAATAAAGCGCGGAACGCCGCAACGAGAACGGCGGACTCTTTCGCCGAAATCACGCCGCCGTCAGTAAAGCCGAACTTGATACCATTGAAGCCGATAGGATTGTGGCTTGCAGATATGTAGATAAATCCGGCGGCTGGGTTCTCCGCCTGAGCGCTGGACTGAGCAAACGCCATAATCTCAGGAGCTGCGACAACACTCGCGTAGCGCGTTTCCCGACCTTCAGCAATGAGCGCACCGATCACCGCGTCAGCGATGGCTGCCCCTGTCGGGCGAGTGTCCCTGCCAACAATGATCGCCCCTCGTAGCGACAATGACGCAACGTAACCGGAAAAAGCTTTCGCCGCCGCTACTGCGATAGCCCTGTGCGCCTGCGAGATTTCAGGCGCGGCACTTTCGGCATCGCCGTCAAACGCAAAGATTCCCCTCCAGCCTGACGGCGAGAGAATCATATTTGCACAGGCTTTTTCCAGTTTCAAATCCATGAGCGGTTAGTATACCTGAAAAACACTGGCTGAGTATAGCCCCTGGTGAATTAGACTTTGGCTCATTCACCAGGCGGACATTATCTTTTTCACCGTATTGTGATAATATTAACGGGTATTTTGCAGGAGCAATTACGAATGAAAAATCAAAAACTAGTTTTGGCGTTTGTCCTCTTGGCACTGTCTGCGGACTTTCTTGGAGCGCAGCAGCCTCCGGAAACTTACAAGATCGGGGACATTGGTCCAGCGGGCGGCATTGTATTTTACGACAAGGGTTCCGTTTCCGATGGCTGGCGGTATTTAGAAGCCGCTCCGGCACGTGAGGAGTTTAGTGCGGAATGGGGATTATATGAATATGATTTGGCTGGAACAGCCACTGCGGTTGGAAGCGGAAGAGAGAACACCAAGCTTATCGTGGAATATCTTAATGCTAGGCGCGAGCGCAACCGCGCAGCACAGAAATGTGCGGCTTTGAATATCAACGGATATACAGATTGGTTTCTACCCAGCAAGGACGAGTTAAACTTGATGCATACCAATATACGGATGCATCTTCGCGGTGGATTTAAGGTGGCAGAGGATCGTATAAACTGGACACATATCTACTGGTCCTCATCGCAGAGAAGCGCTAACCTCTCGTGGTATCAGAGTTTCAGTGATGGCTACCAGGTCAATAGCAGCTACAAAAGTGATACGTTCTCAGTTAGGGCGGTGCGGGTTTTTTAACCCTTGTTACATGGTACTTTGCGAGAAGGAATTACGAATGAAAAATCAAAAACTTGCCGTGGCACTTGTCCTCTTTGCACTATCCACGGGCTTTCTTGGGGCGCAGCAACATCCAGAAACTTACAAGATCGGGGACACTGGTCCAGCCGGAGGAATTGTATTTTACGACAAGGGATACGTTTCCGGCGGCTGGCGGTACTTGGAAGCCGCTCCAGCACGCGCGGAGTTTACTGCTCAATGGGGACTGTATGAATATGATTTGACTGGAACAAGTACGGCAGTTGGAAGTGGAAGGGAGAACACCAGGCTTATCGTGGAGCGCCTTAACGCGTGGGGCGAGAACAACTACGCGGCGCAGAGATGTGCGGCTTTGAATATCAACGGATATACCGATTGGTTTCTACCCAGCAAGGGCGAGTTAAACTTGATATACACCAATATACAGAGGCATTCTCAAGGTGGATTTAAGGCGGTAGAGGATACAATAAACTGGACACATAACTACTGGTCTTCGTCGCAGAGCAGCGCGAGGTACTCGTGGGGTCAGGATTTCAGCAATGGCTACCAGTACGACTACGGCGGCAAGGGCAGTACGTTCTCAGTCAGGGCGGTGCGGGCTTTTTAACCCCGGCTAATTCGCTGGGGAGTTTTGCTTTGCAAAACTCTAGGCCGCACATGCGGGGCGCTACGGGGCGGAGCCCCGTATGGGGGGTAGCGGAAGCCACCGCAGGAGCGTAGCGACGAGGAGGCTGGAGCGAGGGGGGCGTGCCCCCCGCCTCAAGTCAATGCTCAAGCCCGTTCAAGTAGCCTTTCAAAAACTCAATCGGTTCTATCTTGCGGCTGAGAATCTGGTAAATCCCCGCTGAAATGGGCATTCTGAGCTTGTACTTGTCAGAAAGCGCTGCGATATACTTCGCCGCAGCAACACCTTCGGGCAGATAGCCGATTTCGCTTATCCGCCCAATCAAATCATCGATGTCAGCAAACGGTTCAAGGATATTTTTCTCGACAATGTCCTTGCCGAAACGGCGGTTTCTGCCAAAAACAGAGCGACAGGTAACATCAAGGTCGCCAATTCCCGCAATCGACGTAAATGTTTCCGGGTGAGTTGCGCCCATCGCAACGCCCAGCGTCTGTATCTCGTTCAAACCCGCCGCAAGCAGCAGGGATTCTGTCCCGTCCCCGAACAACCCCGTCTGATTCACCCCGCCGCCGGAGGAGCCGCCTGAATTTTTGCCGCTATACGCGATAAACGCGCTGAGCATCCCAAATGCGATAGCAATAACGTTTTTCGCGGCGGCGGATACCTGCACGCCCCGCACATCAAACGAGGAAAACACAAACAGCGTTTTGCTCTTCAAAAGACCGCGGAAACGGAAGGAGTTCTTCGCGTTCTCGCTGGCGGCAATCAGCCCGGTGATTTTGCCCTGCGCAACCTCTTCGGCGTGGCTTGGGCCGGCGATATACACCAACGACTGCC
>WQZT01000190.1 GCA_009780595.1 Treponema sp.
CACGCGCGGCCAGCTTGTGCCATCGCGTTGCGCCCCACGCCGAGCGCCGTAGCGTGGCATATCGCCGCCTCCTGAAAGAGGCTGAAAATACTGTCAAGCGTCAATCTGTCGCTGCGGTCAATACTTCCAAAATGAACGGGTACATTTTCGCGCCAAATATCCATCACAACCACCTCGTCTCCACCTTACAAAAAACACCCCCAATGTTCAACCCCGCATTTCCATCCGCAGGGACTAGACACGTTCCAGTTTTTGTGGTGTAATGTACAAATAAGAGTAAGAGGCTGTAGCTCAGATGGATAGAGCTTCAGATTGCGGATCTGAAGGTCGCACGTTCGAATCGTGTCAGCCTCAAAAACCACTGTACAAGAGCTTCACCAAAAACGCCGTCTCAGGGTAAACTGGTGTAATGACTCGTGGTATACTTATCATTGGAAATGAATCGTCTCTGTTTTCTGCCGCCGCCGCCGAAGCGTTAAAGCGCGTGGAGTC
This sequence comes from Treponema sp., assembly GCA_009780595.1. GTDB lineage: Bacteria > Spirochaetota > Spirochaetia > Treponematales > Breznakiellaceae > WRKT01. Next base: position 493 of record WQZT01000190.1, read on the forward strand.
GTTTGCTTCTGTGAGTGTTCCCAACCGCTTTCCGTTTCCGCAGGGGCGCAGCGCACCTGCGTCTGAAGTGGAGGCAAGCACGGGACCCATCCCGCTTTCGTGGAATCCGTCCAATCCTATATCGTCCCGTACCTTGCTGGTGTCGGCGGAAAATAAGCTCAAGCAGATCAACAACGCTATTGTCATTTGTTCGCCGCCGGCGTTGTACAAAACCGCCGAGTCGCTTACGCCTGAGGATATTGAGATTTTGGCGAATGACCACATCAAGGGCTGGTTTTTTCTCATTCGCGAGTTGATTTTGTATTTCCGCCGCCGGGGAGAAGGTTCGCTATCTTTCATTTCGCCTGAAATTTTAGGCGGTGCGGAATCGCTGGGTGCTGCGGGGATAGATGCCGCCGCGCCGTTGCAAAGGTTCAGGCACGCGTTCTCAGGCGGCGGTCGCAGCAGGAACACGCCGATGGATATCGCCGGGCCGCCCGCTTCGGCGGCGTTTCGGGCGTTTGCCTCCAGCGCCCTTGCAGGCGCAGGAGAGAACTTTCAGGTGATGGGGTTTACCAGCGCCGATGCAGACAGTGAAGCGGAGTTTGCCGAGTGGTTTTTTAAAATAATAGACGAAGGCGCGGTGAAAAGTTCAGGCCGCTGGCACAAGTATTCGCGGCTGAAGTTTTTCCGTTAGTACCGCGCCCAAACTCCGCCGCACAAGCCCGCGCTTGTCCCGCTCACTTTTTCTTGAATAATCCGAAAAGTTTGGACAGTATTCCCTTTTTCCCGGCGGCGGTTTTATCCGGCGCAGCAGCTCCTGCCGGCTTGTGCGCGGAAGCATTACCCGGCGCAGTTCGCCTTCCCTGAGCCTCTCTGCCCTGCGCGTCTCGTCCCCGCCCCCGATTCCTGCGGTTTCTGTCCCGCTGGTTTCCGCCGCCATCGGTGCGCCCGGTGCGAAGTTCTCCCCCGCCGGATTGCGGCTGCCCCGCGCCTTTGCCGTACTTCTGCTTGTAGTACGCCATCCGCTCTTCAGCGGAAAGCGCCGAAAGATTCACCGGCGACACATCGTGCGGCGTGGTATGTGGCACACCGCCGCGAGGAACACCGCGCTGACCGGAATGTTGCTTGCGCGCTCCACCGTCTCGCCGTGCGCCGCCGTCCTGCGAGCCGTCCGCCCGCGCCGACCTGCCGCGCCCATCGCGCTCCCCGCGCCGAGCGCCACCGGAACGACCTTCGTCCCTGCGACCACGCCCGCCGCTTCCGCCGGAACGCCCGCCGCCGCCCCGTGCGCCACTGGAACCAGCGCCGCTGAAACCAGCGCGTCGATCCTCGTAATAATCAGTCTGAATACGCTTGCCTTCGCTTTCGTCTTCGGCGAGCATTTCCGCCGTTACGGTTTCCGAAGGAATCTTCCCGCCGATGTAGCGTTCAATCGGCGGAAGCTCGTACACATCCTGCTCAGTCGCAAGCGTAAACGCCTTGCCCGTCTTGCCCGCGCGCGCCGTGCGGCCAATGCGGTGAACGTAGTTTTCCGATTCGTTGGGAAGATCGTAATTCACCACCATCGCAAGCCCTTCAATATCCAGCCCCCGCGCTGCAACATCCGTAGCGACAAGAAAGCGAATTTTTCCAGCCTTAACATCATCAATAATTCTCAGACGTTTCTGCTGGGGCAAATCGCCCATAATAAACTCACACTCAAACCCGTTCATACGCAGGCGCTTGGCGACAATTTCCGCGTAACGCTTGGTGTTGCAGAAAATAATCGCGCTCTCGGGATTTTCCCGTTTCAGTATCCCCAGCAAAAGCTTCATTTTATCTGTCGATGAAACGTGGTATAGAAGCTGCTCTATCTCACTAACTGTTACTGTCTGAGGCTCAATCTCAATCTCGAAAGGATTGCGCGTGTACTCCCACGCAATATTTTTAACATTCACATTCAGCGTCGCGCTGAACAGCATCGTCTGCCGCCTGTCCACCGGTGGTACGGCTTTGATGAGCTTACGCAAATCGGGGTAGAACCCCATATCGAACATACGGTCAGCTTCGTCTAAAATCAGAAAAGCGATGTCCATCAGGTTCATCTGCCCGCCCTGATTCAGGTCAAGCACCCGCCCCGGCGTTCCCACAAGAATCTGCGCGTTGTCCCGCAACAGCGCCGTCTGCTGGGCGTAGCCAACACCGCCGTAAAAACTGCCCGCTTTGAACGGCAGATACTTCCCGATGAGCTTCGCCTCTTCCTCAACCTGCACAGCAAGCTCCCGCGTGGGAACCATAATAATCGCCTTTTTCCCGTGGAGCATATCCTCCGTAAGAAGGCGCTGAAACACGACAACCAAAAACGCCGCTGTTTTGCCCGTACCGGTTTGAGATTGGACATACAGATCCTGTCCGCTGAACGCGCGGGCAAGCACTTGTTCCTGCACCGGCATACAAGTAATGTACCCGGCCTCGTCAAGCCCGCGTTGAAGATCAGGATGTAAATTTAATTCAGAAAAATTCATATTTGACGATATAATAACGTTTTATGAAACAAATTACTAGCACCCCATGAAACAGATCGTTTTCTTGCTTCATTTTTCATAATAACGGATGAATTTTTATCTGAGTATTTGAAAATTGATTTCCGTGCTACCGTAGGTTAGTTTGCCAAACCTCACGCTTGGATACAGAGCAAGCAAACAGCTAATCTGCCATCGGCGGATTAGCCGACCTGCGTTTTCTTCCCCCAGCGGGGCAGCAGCGTTTCCGGCTCGGCAAGGAACGCCTCCGCCACGAGTGCAGCCCCGGCTTCCAGTGTCCGACCCAGGGTTTCCGCTTCGGGCGCGGCAAAGTCGGACAGCACCCAGTCGGCAACGCCCTCGCCACTGCCGGGGCGGCCTCCTTCGCCGGGCAAGCGGCTGTCCGGGCGGCCAATGCCCACGCGCAGCCGCCAAAAATCCGCTGTGCCGAAACATGTTTTCATCGAGCGAAGTCCGTTGTGCCCACCCAAGCCGCCTGAAAACTTCAATGAAATTGTCCCCAGCGGCAGTTCAAGTTCATCGTGGATAACAAGAATAGATTGGCTTTTTATCTTGAAAAACGCGGCAGCAGCAGCAACAGATTCGCCCGAACGATTCATATACGTTTGCGGCATAAGAAAATGAACCTGTGGAGAACCCGCGTCCGCACGCAACTCCGCCGCACCCGCGCTTGTCGCGTTCGCTGTGTCAGTGCTAACCGCGCCCGCCGCACGCAACTCCGCCACACGTTCCCAAAACCGCCGCCTGTCCATCGCCGCATACAGCCCCTTAAACTTTTTCTGCCAAGAAAGG
>WQZT01000191.1 GCA_009780595.1 Treponema sp.
CCACTGCTGAACAATCTTTTTAAGCCCATTGTTGACCAGCTTTAATGAGCGGTTGCAGCCGGGGCAGATAAACCTGCCTTCGCCATCAAGGTTCTTTTTCGCACAGCCAATGCAAAACGTTTTCCCGCAAGCAAGGCACGATCCGGCGGGCAACTCGTCAGGCGGCATCGCAAAAAGCCGCAACGCCGGAACAGGCGGCGGATTATGTTCCACCCGCCAAAAACGGCTGCAGGAAGCGCACTCGATAGTCCGGTGAAACAGATCATCCAGCCTCGCATGGAGTTCCTGACGGCTTTTTGCAGTGTCCTCCCCAAGCTCAAGCGCATCCAGCCGCCGAATTATCTCGCGGGTTTCTTCGTATCTGCCCAGCGTCAGCAAAATCCACCCTAGCGAAAGGAGCGACGGCGCATGGGCGGGGTCGAGTTCCAGCGCGGCGCGGCATGCTTGCTCGGCGCGGGTATATTCGCCCTTTTTAACCGCCACGTAGCTTATCATTTCCAGCAGTGCGGGGCTGGGGGCAATCGTGTGCGCCTGTGCCAAAAGCTTGTCCGCCTCGCCAAAAAGCCCCAGCTCAATGAGGCACGACGCGCGGTTGCAAAGATACTCAGTGTTGTTAGGGGATACGACCAAGGCTTTTTGATAACGAGCGTCAGCATCCTCAAACTGCCCCGCACGGACTAGGAGGTTTCCGGCGCAGTTGGAGAGAGTGCCATCCGGGTCATTCTGCGTATCCCCTTCTAAAAGTGCAAGCGCTTGGTCAAGCGAACCACGCAGATAACAAAGCACAGCACGATTCACCCGCACCGCCGGAACATCGCCCAAAACCGCCGTTGCTTTTTCAAGGTATTCGCCAGCTTCATTCAAATCGCCCTTCCGCAGCGCCACCTGCGCGGCAAAATTGTTGACCCACCCGGCAAGCCCCTCGTTTTCCGCGCCGCCGCCAGAGGCCCCCCCCTGCGGAGACTCCTGCACAAGGGACAAAGCCGCATCCATCTCCTTACGCATCTGTGGATTGTCCGGCTTATCTTCCAGCAGAAAGAGATTTTCCGCCAGCCGGAAGCGGAACAGCGCGTAGTTTTTTTCAAGGCGTGCCGCCTCTTGCAATAACGGCAACGCATCCCGGCGGCGCCCCCAGCGCAGTAAAAGCAGCGCCTGAAGAAAAACCTGCGCCCCGTCTTTTTTAGGCGGCGGCACAACATTCTTTCGCAACGTTTCCGCAAGCTTGAACTCTCTATCCGCCATCTGCCAATCATCCACGGCAAAAGCCCACTTTCCGGCAAGACTCCGCGCCTGATAATTATGCTCGCCGCGCGACAACAAAATGGGAACTAAAAGCCCCAAGTCGTTGTAGTTGCCAGCCTGCAAAAAGGCGCTGCCCGCCTGCAAATAACGCTCAAGCGCATCCTTCGGGCGATTCATCACATCGTACACATTGGCGGCATTTTTCGCCAAAAGTCCGTTGCGGGGATCCAACTTGAAAGCGCGGTCATACGACTCAGCCGCCTTTTTATACTTCTTCATATCCCACAATGCATGCCCCTGAAACGTCCACAGCACCGGATCACCGCCGTTTACCTCAAGCGCCTGTGCACAACATTCCGCCAGCTCCGTCAACCGCCCAGCGGCGTACAGCACCTTCGCCAGTTCCGTTACAGCTTCCCGCCCCTCGGCACTTTCCGCTCCCGACGCCAAACACTGCCTAATATAACTCTCCGCATCGGCAGTACGCCCCATCGCGTGGGAAATCCGCCCCGCCAACAAAAGTTCCCGCTGAGTTTCCCGGTGGCAGGGCGCATCCTGCGCTTTGCGGATTTGCGTCATCGCCGCACCATACTGCGTCATTGCAGTGAATGTTTCGGCAAGCCGTAACCGCGCCGCAGCATCAATGTTGATACTATTGCGCCACGTTTCGTACAGCGCAGAAACCTCATCCAGCCGCGAATCCACCGAAAGGGCATCCAAAAAAACCTCAGCAACATAAGGAACACCGGAATTATTACCCTTCAACTCACCGGCTGATTCATAACTGGCGGCTGCAAAAGCAATATCCCCCTCAGCAATAGAATCATTACTTATTTCCGCAGCCCAGTGCCCCCGAATAAAAATCGTGATATTGTTACCGTAAGCAATTATCGAAAAATCAACACTCTCGTTCGCACCCAGCACCGCCCCCGTAAACAGAGGCAACTCCGTCCACCCCACCAGCGGCTGCGGCATACCGTTCAGCAGAGCATCGAGCCGGAAATACCCCTTGCTGGAAATCAGCAGCGAGTAATACGTACGCTCGTCTACCATCCTAAAAAAAACGCCCCCGGCAGCGTAGCCGCCCTTAGCATTAATGCGGATGCTAGCCGAAAAGTGGGCATCCCGATAACAATGATCCGGCGCGTGTACCCACGCAATGCAAGCGGTCTTTTTCAACGACAGCGCTAGAGAACGCCCAGAGGAAATAAGGTTTGGCAGGAGGTTGGCATCATACGAAATTTCTGATTTAATATCAAAGCGGGAGCGATTTTCGTTATTGAAATCGGCGTGCCATTGCTCTTGGGCAATTTCATCAGGGTCAGGCTTGGGCCTACGAAAAATATTACGGATAAACAGTAGTTTTCTTATTAATGAGGGCATACTATTATGTACCCTAAAATCGTATAAAAGTCGAGGCATCCAAAATGCTAAGTTTCATAAAAAAACATGGTGATGAGTTAATTTTTGCATTGGCTCTTGCAATGCTGGTAACAGTAGTGATTTTTAGCGTGAGCCGAAAGTTAGGCGAATCTGATGTCATCAAGATTGTTTTTACCCAGTGGTGGCAAGGCGACCTTTCAGACAATTCCCTTCAAAATCTCATTGCCGAGTTTGAAAACCAACACGAGGGCATACGAATTATCCTTAACTATACGTCATTTGAGGATATACGTTTCGAACTTTTTAATTATGATCGTAGCGATTCCACGCTCCATACAGATGTTATTGCCCTTGATCCGATCTGGGTTCCAGAACTTCTTGCAAGGGGAATAATAAAAAGCGCAGACGCGCCAATTCTCTCGTTTATAAATGTTCTTTACTATAATATTGATATTTTAAGGAAAGCGGGATTCACCCGCCCCCCAGCAACTCGCAGCGAATTTTTGACCTTTGCCAGAGCAGTTTCCGCAGACGGAATATACGCGCTGACTCTTTCCCTCGGGAGTGATGATACTGGCGCACGCGGTGTTTTTGATACTGTGTATCCGTGGATTTGGGCATCCGGTGCGCCACTTCTACAAGAAGGTATGCCTGTACTCACATCCCCACAAGTTGTCGCTACACTTGACTTTCTATCTACCTTAAATGCCGAAGGGCTTATTGCCCCCGCCTCCTTCACAACCAGCACCAGCGAAGTTATAGAAGATTTTATTACCGGTAAAACCGCTTTTATGGTCGCATCAAGCAAACATATCCCCCATATCCATGCTCGTATGGGAAGCGATGCTTTTAGCATTACCGCCGTTCCCCCGCCAAGCACCCCTCCAAGGCAACCATTTTTCGCCGCAAGCGGCTGGGGTGCGGGAGTATACGCAGAAACGGTGTATCCACGGGAAGCGGGGATGTTCGCGGCTTTTCTTTCCGAGAAGGGCGCGGGACTCTTACCAGGGGCGGACTGGGCACTATTAGAATCCACCGCCGAGGAACCACTATATTCCAAGCTTTGGGAAACAGCCCTTTCCGGCGAAGTTGCAAGGGATTTCTCCGGGATTTCTGCCGAGGGTGAGCTTGAAACAGCCTTTGCCCTAGGGCTGGCAG
>WQZT01000192.1 GCA_009780595.1 Treponema sp.
AAAGCGATGCCTCTTGCGCGTTGATACGCTCGGTCAAGGCGAAGGGCGACGCCTCGCTGGAATCCGCCGGGCTGGGATGTACCAGCGAGCCGCAGACCGGGCAGGGCTTGCCCGCCTCCAGGTGAGCCGAAAGATGCGCCGCCATGTCCGCCTGTTCCCCGTGCGCTTTTTCCTCCCTGAGCCTGAACAATTCCGCTTGCAGCACGGGAATGTTTTTTTCGTAGGCGGCAAGACTGCGTTCCAGTTCGCATATCTCGTTGTGCGTAGAGGCTTGTTCTTTTTCCAGTTCGTCAATTCGCTGGCGGTATGTGCGGAACTTCATAAACGTATCTTTTATCGATTTAGAAGCCTGCATTTTCTCTTCCAAAGCTTCTTGCCCGGCGGCGAGATTTTCCGTTTCTTCTATTGACGCTTCCTGCCTCGCAAGCTCTTGCTGCAAAGACTCTGCTTGTGCCGAAAGCTTTTCCGTGCGGTCATCCAACTGCCGCAGCTCTTCTTCGGCGGCAGTGAGTTTTTCCTCATCTTCGAGCATTTGCACAAGGGCAGGGCGGTTTTCCCGAAGGCGCAGCAGTTCCCGCTCTGCGGCAGGAACTGCACGGTTCAGCTTTTCCGCCTCAGCCGCAGCTTGTTCAGCCGCGCTCTTTTCCTCGCCGGATGCGGCAAGCGCGGTTTCAGCCGTCTCCAGCGCGGTGCGTGCGCTTTCCATTCCGCGCAGGTGCTGTTCCAGCGGGCGGGCGGCTCTGGAGCGGGAAAGTGCCGTGCTCTTTTCGTTAATGGAAAGCCCCGCGTGCGCCGCCTCTTCACGCCGCTTTCGGCTTTCGTTCAAGCGAGCATCGGCATCCCGCTCGCCGTGCCTGAGCGATAACAGGCGCTGGAGCTGCGCCTGTTCGCTTTCAAGGTCGCGGCTTTTCTGCGCCGCATTTTCCACCGCCGCTTGAGCCGCCGCCTGAGCTTGGGGATAGGTTTCTTCGCTGACCCGTGTGCCGATCTCGTCGAGAATTCCGGCGGCGGCATCCGCCTGTGCCGCAGCATCGCCCGCCTTCTTCCGCGCCAGCTCTTTTACCCGCACGGCATGTTCCACCGGAAAAAGTTTGCCCAGCACCTTTTGCCGCTCGCTGGTGTTCTGCTTCAAAAACTCCGCAAACTCTCCCTGCGGCAAAAGTACAACCTTGAAAAACTCCTCCGCTTCAAGCCCGGTGATTTCTTTGAGCCGGGCATCCCCCTCAGATTTTTTTGAGACGAGATTTACCATCGCACCGCTTGTAATCTCGTACAGAGCGAGCGTTTCCTCAACGGTCATCGTGCCACAGCCGCGCTTTTTTTTGCGCTCCTGGCGGGGAGTCCGATCGGCACGGTAATACTTTTCCCCAACCGAAAATTCAAGCGAGACTACACTCTCGCCATCTTCCTCGGCGTGATCGCTGTACAACTTTGACAAGTGATCCCCGCGGCTGCCGGGAACTTTGCCGTACAGCGCGAAACAGATGGCGTCGAAAATCGTGGTTTTCCCCGCGCCAGTTTTTCCGGTGATAAGAAAAATATCTTCGAGTTTGGAAAAGTCCAGTTCGACCCTGCCTGAAAAAGGGCCGAAGTTTTCCATCGTAAGTTTTTCCGGTCTCAAAACAGCACCCCGCCTTCACGCGATTGTAAATCGAGCGATTGCAAATCGCGCGATTTACAATCGAGCGACTCATTTTGTTCGCCTTCCGCCTCGGCAAGGAGCGCCTCGAACAGCGCGATTTCTTCCTGCGTATAACCAACACTGCCCGCCCCGTTCGCCCCGCCCGAACCGCCAGACTCATCCGTCTCCCCGTAAAGACTCGCGAGGAAGTCTTTAAAATCGGCGGCAAGGCTGCGCCGCTCCCTATGCCGGGCGGCCGCAAAAACCGTCGCCAAACCGGAAGAAAGCCCCGCCCGCGCATCATCCTGCCGCAGCGAAAGAAGGCGCGGAAACCGCTTACGAAGCCGCTCCTGCGCGTTCTCAACAATCCCGCGATCCGTCAGGCGTATTTCCAGGTAGTCATCTTTCGCCGCCAACAGTTCGCGGTCTGCAGCATTATCCGCAGAAAGTTCCCCGGCAAAGCGGGCAAACGGGCCAGCAAAACTCAGCGCACTCCGCACCGGCTTTACCGGAATCTTCTCAACCTCCGCCCCGCCGTCTTTCAACTCAACCGAAAGAAAGAACTTCTCCCCGCTCTTTTTCCTCGCCGCCGCACCCTCCGCCACGTCGAGCTCTGCCAGAGCTTGTTCTGCCAGAGCTTGCTCTGCGGATTGCACCTCGCCGAAAGAATACACAAGCGGACTCCCCGAATACCACGCATTCTCCCCAACGCGCTGACAGCGGTGCAGATGCCCCAGCGCAATGTAATCAAACCCCGGAAACAGAGAAAGATTCACCAGCTCCGCGCTACCCAAAAACACCCGCTCCCCGCCGGACTCCGCACCGCCGGATGCAAACACGTGCGCCGCCAGCACCGCGCGGGAAACACCCTGCGCCGCCAACGCCCGTAGAGCTTTCTCCATGCGCCGCCCCGCCTCCGCCGCCAGCGCCGACTGCGAACGCAACGGCTCGTGAGCCTGCGAAAAAATCTCCTCATCACAAGCCTCGGGCTGAAGAACGCCGGGATTCAAAAAAGGCAGGAGAAAAAACGCGCAGCGCTCGCCGTTTTTTTCGATGATAACCGGCTTGTCGCAATCAGCCGCCGTAACACCCAACCGTACACCCAACGCCGCAAAAAGCTCGCGTCCAAAACCAAGCCGCACCGCAGAATCGTGATTACCGGGAATAATAAAAATTTCTAACGAAGGATTAGCGCGCTTCACCTTTCCCAGAAACGCACCCAGAATCTCCACAGCATCGGGAGAAGGAATAGAACGATCGTACACATCCCCGGCAATAACAAGCGCCGAGTATGAATCATCTTTGAGCAAACAGGCAAGCTGATCCAAAACCGCCGCCTGATCTTCACACAAGCTCTGCTCGTGAAACACCTTGCCTATGTGAAGATCGGCAGTGTGCAGGAACTTAATCATCGCCCCGAAACACGAACGCCACCGTGCGCCCACCCATCAACAGAAAGCAAACCGCAAAAAAAGAATACAGGATTTTCATTGTAAAAAGTATGGAAAATAAACCCCGCACTGTCAAGAGCGGGAACACCGTTCATAGCAGAAAATAGGAACATAAAGAAGGGGAAGTCTCCCCTTCGCTCCACCCTCCTCGGGGCTACGCCCCTGCGGTGGCTTCCGCTAACCCCTCTGCGCGGAGTTTTGGCTCCGCCAAAACTCCCCAGAATAATCTGCCGCAGGCAAATTATTCCGCCCACCCCGCTCCCGGTGGCAGCTTCCTGTGCAGCGTTTTGCGCCCTATTCCCAAAATCTCCGCCGCCTTCGTCTTGTTGCCCTTCTGGGCGGAAATAGTCTCGCGGATGATAATCGCCTCCGCCTCCTCCATCGTGCAGCCAAGCGGGATGCGGATAAAATCGCCGTCCCTCGCGCCGTCTCGCACCGTCGGCGGCAGATCGTCCTCCGTAATGAGACTGCCCTGCGACATAACCACCGCGCTCTCCATACAGTTCCGCAGTTCCCGCACATTGCCCGGCCAGTTGTACGCGTACAGGCAGGAGCGCGCTCGGTCGTTGATGCCGTTGATTTTTTTGCCGTTCTCCTGCGCGAACTCTTTCAGGAACGCCGTAATCAAAAGCGGCAAATCGTCTTTACGTTCCCGCAGCGGCGGCACGTGAATGTTGACAACATTCAGGCGAAAGTACAAATCCTCGCG
>WQZT01000193.1 GCA_009780595.1 Treponema sp.
CGCGCTCAGCACGATGCCCGCACGGCGTGCCCGCTCCGCCGCTTGCTGGAACGAGCCGGAAAGTTCATCCCCATCTGTAAACAAAATTATCACGCGGCGGCTGGGAATGGTATCTTGAAATGACGCAGCGGCGGCATCCACGATTGATTCAAGGTTCGTGCCTCTTCCGGTAATTCCCGTACCGTCAAGGCTGTGCAGGAACGACAGCGCAACTTCCGAGTCGTAGGTAAGCGGAACGGCAAGCACGCCTCTGCCCCTGCCGATAGCAGTACCGATACGCACATCATCCCCGATGGCGACGACAAGTTCCCGCGCAATTCCGACTGCCCGCTCAATTCGGGAAACAGAGCGGCCTGATTCAAGTTCCGCGTCCCGGATGTCTTGAACATCCCGGATGTCCATACTTCGGGACAGGTCGAATGCCAGCACTATGTCAATGCCCCGCCGGAATTCGGGAACCATTCTGTACCCCCAGCGAGGGCTGGCAAGGGCGATAACGAGAAAGGCGGCGAACAGTATAAAAAGCACATCCGATGCAAGCATCCGTACGCGCATCTGTTTTAATATGCTCAGGCGTTCTCCCGCCGCAACTTTCATGGCTGTTGCAGCGGCTGCGGCAAAGAAGGCGGCGCTTTCGCGGCTTTTTCTCCAGCGGACGGCGGCAAAGGGAACAAGGGCAACGAGGAGTAGCAAAATGTATAGCACGCTGGGATAATCAAACGTTATACCCGAATTTATTATATCGAGGATCGAAGTGCTGAAATTAAACTGGTTGGGAATCATACGAGCGCCCCCAAAATACGCCGCTTGACAAACCGCACGCCTGAAAAGATAACGATAGCGGCGATGATAAAAACAGCGTGAAACGGCTCGTGCCTTCTGACAGAGCCGGAGCGGTGGATGATCATTTCCCCGCGATCCAGGCGGGCGAAAGCTTCAGTGAAGGCTGCCGCAGTCGGCGCGTAAATCCAATGCCCGCCAGCGCTTTCGGCAATTCTGCGGTGGTTGTCCTGATCAAAGGAGGACTCGAAGGTTCCCGAGCGGAACATTTGGGTCGCCGGTTCAACGTAACTGAAGGGGATAATCCCGCCTGAACCGATGCCGATAAGCCAAAGGGTAACGCCCATCTGTCCCAGCACAGCAGCGGCGGTCTCCGGGTGAATCGAGCCTGAGTTGTTTTCGCCGTCGCTGATCAGAACCACCGCACGGCGTGGCGCTTGCGAGTTATTCATATGAAAGCCCGCCAGCGCAAGGCTTGTCCCGATGGCGGTAGCGTCTCCCATTTCGCCGATTGCCAGCGTATCCAGCCGCGCGAAAAGGCTTGGGCGGTCGGTGGTCATCGGAGTGAGAATGGCGGCATCTTCGGCAAAGGCGATGAGCCCGATGGCATCCTGCGGGCGCTTGTCCGCAAAATCCCGCAGGAGTTCCCGTGCGGTGTCGAAGCGGCTGCGCCCGTCCATATCAATCCCCGACATACTGGGGCTTATGTCTATCGCGAAAATTATGTCCGCGCCCCGATCGAGCCAGATAACTTCACTGCGGACAACATGCGGTCCAGCGACGGCAATGCACAGCAGGAACACGGTACTTAGTTCAAGAGCAGAAAGAAAACGCACGAGGTATTTGAGGTTTACCGGCGATTTGAACGGGATGCCGCCCGGCGGGGCAAATGCCAGGTTCAGCGAAAACAGCGGCTTGAAAAAACGGGAGCAAAATACAATAACGGGAATTGCGATTATTGCGATGAGAATAAACAGCGGGCGCTCGAAAGCTACGTTCATAGCGCCTCCTCTGCTGTTCCAACAGCGCGAGTATCGAGAAGGCTCTGCGGCGCATAATACGGCGGCATTTTTCCAGCGGGCGATTTTTTGCGGGCGTTTTCTTTTTCCGCCGTGTACAGGGCGCGGACAAACTGCTCACTTTCTTGCAGCGCCTTACCGAGGTCGTCCCACCTGACACCATGCCCGCTGAAGCGCAGTGTGTCCCATACGCTGAAAAGCTCGTACAGGAACGATGGGGAAAACGGAATTCCGCCGTCTACGCCCGCGCCCTCATCCACAGCGAGGGGAGCGGGAACGAGGGGCAATTCCAGAAACTCTGCCGGGGTAAAGGCGCGGCAGTTGACCCCGGTAAAAGCGCCCAAGAATTCCCGAAACTCAGAGGAGAGAAGCCCCATGTAATGCTCAGGGCTGCCGCTTTTGCCAACTTTCGCCTCCTGCCCCAGCCGCCGCAAAAAGCGCATCGTTGCCCGCAGAAGGCTCATGCGATGCAGCCGTTGCCAGAAATGCCTGAAATTGCGCTTGCACCACACGCTCAAGGCAATTCCCAGCGCAAGGGCAAGCAGAACAGCCGCAACACTCCCGTAGACGAGTAACCCCGTACCCGGCACAATCATCGCCTGAGCCGGAGCAGAAAGATCCATCGATTCGGGGGTGAGTATGGATGCCACCTGCACGCGAAGGTCTGAAAGTGTAAGGGATTCCTCCTCCGGCTCTGCCATTGGCGCGGTAAACTCGAAGGTGGGGAAGGAAAGCTCACCCGGGGCAAAGGGGATGAAATCTATCAAAAAGCGGGAAACGCCACCCCGGCGCTCAAGTTCGACGCGGCGGATTGCAAGGTCAGGGCGGTCATTCAACGCGGCGGGATTTTCCACCACAAAGGGCGGCACTTCGACAAAAGCCTCGCCCAGCGTAACAACCAACCGCGCGCTATCCCCGACAAAGACAGTGTGCGGCAAAAGAAAAGCCGCCGCATTTTGCGCGGGGAGGGCAGCGGGAAAAAGCAGCAGTATACCGGCAACAAGCGCCACCACTGTGCGGCGTAACACAATGGGCGTTCTTGCAAATTGCCTGTTCGTTTTCAATCTGTCTCTATTTTATAGCAATAGCGGGCGGTGGGCAAGTAATGGAACGGAGATTAAGCAAGAAGGCTTGCACCGGAAAGCTGATTAGCCAACTTCTTGTCAAATGTTAAAAGCGGTGTAGCGCCAGTCCTGCGAGATAGAACCTCAAGATAACAATCAACAAATGAGAGTTTGGGGTGATTCGTATAAAGCGGCAAAACTTCAAGGAAAAGTTCACGATTACACACGATTGTTTCTTTTTTGACAATCGTCAACATTGCTTTCTCAATAGTTTCTCTCCTTATTTTTTTAAGCTTTTCAAGGACAAAAACAATTTCAATCAGTGCAGCATCAGCTACAGCAATATTTTCCCCAGAATTGACAACAGCAGTTACCAGCGCTGTTTGTTCCGATATATCGTCTAAAAGCCAACGCAAGAGACAGTTCGTATCAAGGCTCGGCATAGTGTTCCTTGACATGGGCTTCCCAACCATCGCCCGCCGTTGCCTTTACTGCCGATGTTCCTTTTTCTACCATTTCTTTTTGCAAAAGCAATCTAATGTCATCAATTTCGTTCAACTCAGCCGTTGCCGGAGCATCATCTGGAGCTGTCTCAGAAGTGAACTTTATCAAACTCAGCGCTGCCAAATTCCGCAGCAGCGGCAAAACAGCGTTATTGGCAATTTCTATAGTTACCGTTTGTTTCATAGTTCAATTTTACCCGCAAAAACAGGCAATTTCAATAGGAACTCACCCCCGCCCTCGGAAAAAATGCTTCAGCGCGGTGGGGGCATCTCCGGCGGTGGAAAGCTCCAGGCACTTCACGCCGTAGCGCCGGCAAATTGCTTCCCACAGGCGGGAGCGTTCCTCGTGCCACGACGCCCACGCTGCCTGAAACGAGCCGAAGGATGA
>WQZT01000194.1 GCA_009780595.1 Treponema sp.
CTCAGCGTCAGTCATTGGCTAGAAGTTCGCCTTCGCCACCGGTGTTCTTCCTGATATCTACAGATTTCACCCCTACACCAGGAATTCCAACTCCCCCTCCATGACTCAAGTTCCTCAGTTTCCAGCGCAGTGCCGGGGTTGAGCCCCGAAATTTCACGCCGGACTTGATTAACCGCCTACGCGCCCTTTACGCCCAATAATTCCGAACAACGCTCGCCCCTTACGTGTTACCGCGGCTGCTGGCACGTAATTAGCCGGGGCTTATTCATTGCCTAACGTCATCGCCCAGGCATTCCCTCCTGGGCTTATTCTTCAGCAATAAAAGCGCTTTACAACCTTTCGGCCTTCTTCGCGCACGCGGCGTCGCTCCGTCAGACTTTCGTCCATTGCGGAATATTCTTAGCTGCTGCCTCCCGTAGGAGTCTGGGCCGTATCTCAGTCCCAGTGTGGCCGGTCACCCTCTCAGGCCGGCTACCCATCATCGCCTTGGTGGGCCTTTACCTCACCAACTAGCTAATGGAACGCGGGCCCATCTAAAGGCGGGGCCAAAGCCCCTTTCTTTGCCTGGTCATAACCAAGCAACCGTATTCGGTATTACCCGCTATTTCTAGCGGCTATCCCCATCCTCTAGGTAGGTCACCCACGCGCTACTCACCAGTCCGCCGCTCTAGGGGGGATTGCTCCCCCTTGCCGCTCGACTTGCATGCTTAAGACGCGCCGCCAGCGTTCGTTCTGAGCCAGGATCAAACTCTCCATGATATTACTCATTCGGCCCGAAGGCCGATGATTACCACTTCAAGCGCTGCGCCAAAAGCACAGCTCCTTTAGCTCTTCCTCATATACGCTTGTATCTGCGGCTGCCTGACACCCTTGTACAAGTGCCAGACAGCGCTTTGGCTTTTTTTCTCTCTCCCCTTCCCTATATTTTCAAAGAACTCGTTCTGCGCCCCGAGCCTTTCCGCCCTGCGCGCCCCTGCCCCTTTCGGCAGGTTCAACGATACTATCACGGTTTGTATCTTTTGTCAAGTGTTTTTTCAAACAAATTTTCAAAAAAATACGCAACCGCCCGGGGCTGCTCCCCCGGCGTCTGCCAGTGTACATTGCTGTATTTTCATAGGAAACTTCAATTACCTGAACGCGCATTAATTGTTTGGCGTTCCGGGCGTCCCGTGAACCGGCTGTGCGCCGCCCCTTCAAGGCGACAATACCAAGTATATCGACTACTCTTCGTTTTGTCAATACCTTTTTATTCTTTTTTTTGCCTTTATTTTGCCTTTTTCTCGAAATCTTGCTCTTTGGGCGATCCTTGCCCTGCTCGTCGGTATACAGATATATAATCAAGGAGGGAAATAATTGCGATTGCAACAGAGGCGGAAAACACGATTGAGGCGGCTATAACTAAGTACGGATAGAAATTACCGAGTACGCCGAGGCGTTGGACGCTGGATGCTAAAAGCGCAAGGGCTACGGCACAGATATAGGAGACGGTTTTGATTTTGCCGCTGATGCGCGCGCCCATTGTAATGCCCTTTCGCAGCATCATATTTCTAATGAAGAGAATGCTAAACTCGCGGTACAGAACGACGAGAAATAGCGCGGGGGGCAAAATCCCGTCAATAACAAAGCAGAAAAAATAGGTAACTTGGGTTAGCGTGTCGGCGAAGGGGTCAAAAAACTTGCCAAAATCGCTGGTTTCACCGCGCTTGCGGGCTATCATGCCATCGAGCATATCGGTGAGAGCGGAGCTGAGAAAGAGTGTCCACAGTGCAAGTACAGGCCACAGGAGGTAGGTTCCAGCAAAGAGTGCTGGAAAAAACCGGGGAGAAAGGTAAATCGCGAAAAAAGCCGGAGCCAGTACCAACCGAGAGGCGGTAACTTTGTTTGCCAAAGTCATATAAGCCAGTATGAAGGTTGAAGCGAGATGTGTCAACACTTCGTGTTGGCTCTTTTAAGGAAGAGATTAACTGCCCGCTAGAAGCGGGCGGCGGGTCAACGCCTCCAGCGCTGGCTCTTTTAAAGAAGGGATTGACTGCCCGCTAGAAGCGGGCGGCGGGTCAACAGCTCCCGCAGTGGCTCTGTTAAAAAAGATCATTACCTGCCGCTGGCGCGACAGGTAATTAAATCACAGCCTGTAAATGTCAGCGTACTTGGATTGGATATAGTCCAGGAACGGCTGGGGGGACAGGGTTTTTCCGGTAACAGTTTTGAACAGCGCGGATGGCTGCAGGCGGCGGCCGTGAATGTAAATCCTGTCGCGCAGCCACTCCATGATGGGGGTGAAATTACACGCGGCGATAAGCGCATCCACGCCGGGGATGTCGGCTTTCAATTGCCCCCAAAAGCCCAACCCGTACAGATTTCCCAGCGCGTAGCTGGGAAAATAGCCGAACGCGCCCATCGACCAATGTACGTCTTGCAGTACGCCGTCGCTGTCTGTTTCCGGCTCGATGCCGACGAGTTCCTTCATCTTTTTACGCCATGCGGCGGGGAGTTCCGCTGGATCGAGCGTACCGGAGAACAGTTCCCGCTCCAGTTCGAAGCGAAGTATAATATGGAGGCTGTAGCTCACTTCGTCGGCTTCGATACGGATGAGCGAAGGCTCGGCAAGGTTGATTGCGCGGTAGAATTCGTCGGGTGTTGTGCGCGGCAGGGTTTGCGGGAAGTGCGAGCGCAGCACGGGGAGCATCCCCTCCCAGAAAGGCTTGCTGCGACCAATGACGTTTTCCCACAGGCGGGACTGCGACTCGTGAATGCCCATTGATGCGCCGTCGGCAAGACAGGTGCCGCGCAGCTCGGCGGGGAAACCCATCTCGTAAAAGGCGTGCCCTGCTTCGTGGATTGTGGCGAAGATGCTGGACAGGGGCTGCTGAGGCAAATAGCGGGTGGTAATTCGTATGTCATCGCTGCCGAGTGTTGTGGTGAACGGGTGTGCGGAAATGTCCATTCGCCCGCGCTGTGTGTTAAAGCCAAGGCGCCCCAGCATTTCGTTGCAGAAAGAGCGCTGGGCGTCGATATTGTATTCGGATTGAAGGAACGAGTTGTCGGGGCGGGGACACGCGGCAATTTTTTTCAACAGTGACGAAAGTTCCCGTGCCAGCGGGGTGAAAACCTCGGTTATCGCCTGAGTACCCATTCCCGGCTCGTAAATGTCAAGCAGCCCATCGTACGGGTTGTCCTTCCAGCCCCAATACACGGCTTTCCGGCGGGAAAAATCAATCATTTTGATGAGGTGGGGCAAAAACGCCGGAAAGTTATTGTTCCGCCGGGCGTTTACCCACGCGGCTTGCGACAGCCCTTCGGCGCGCGCCGCATCGGAGACAAAATCACCGGGAAGTAAAACTGCACGGCTGTAGGTGCGGTACAAAGTTTTCAGAAAATCCCGCTGAAGATCGGGCAACGACTCATCGCCGCCGGGATTTTCCTGCGTACAGCCCAGCTCCGAAAGCAAGCGCCCAGTTTCAGGCGCGGTCAAGTGGGCGTGGGAAATGCCTTCCAGCAGCGCCAGTTGCTCAGAGCGCTCATCCACGCCTTTTTCACTAAGATAGGTTTCCTGATCCCACTGGAGAACTGCCTGCGCTTTTTCCAGATGAAACTGTTCCCGGTCGATGGTGTGCAAACGCTCCAGTTTTTGATTCAACACGATAGTGCCTCCTCAGTTAGTATACACTATTATCTCCTGCACGGAAAGCTTTCGGCGTTGACCTATGGAAAACTCTAGTGGTATAATAAAAATACAATACGA
>WQZT01000195.1 GCA_009780595.1 Treponema sp.
AATTAACAGTGCTAACACAGCCACAGGAGGCATTGATGTTTCATTTCAAACCCCCACAATCGGGGAAACTTCTCAACTCAAAAATGATAATTATCGCGGTTGCCGTTATCGTAGCAGTTTCCGCGCTGGGGACGAGCGTTTATATCGTTAACCCTGCGGAGGAAGCGGTCATCACGCGGTTCGGCAAGTACCTTCACACAAAGGGGCCGGGCTTGCAGGCGCGGTTGCCGTTTGGTATCGACAAAAACTATACCGTGAATGTCCGCGAAGTGCTTGAACAGGAGTTTGGTTTTCGTACGGTGCGCGGCGGAGCTGGGGCAATTCAGACACGGCATGGAGAGGAATCCACCATGCTCACCGGCGACCTTAATATTATTGATATAGGGTGGACTATCCAATACCATGTCAGCGACGCGCGGGCGTGGATTTTTAATGTCGATGACCGCATTGCAACCATTCGTGATGTGTCGAGGACAGTGATCAACCAGCTCGTCGGCGACCGGGCGATTATGGGTATTATGGGGGGGGAACGCATCGCCATTCAGGCTGAGAGCTTGATCATGATGAACGATATTTTTCGCCAGTACGCTTTGGGAATTAACGTAACGAATGTGCTGCTGAAAAACACAACGCCCCCGGCGGGTGTGCAGGCGGCGTTTGAGGATGTTAATATGGCGCTGCAGGATCGGGAGCGGCTCATCAACGAGGGCCGGCAGGCGTATAACGAGGTAATTCCTCGCACGCGCGGCGAGGTGGAGCGGATGATTCTGTCGGCGCGGGGCTTTGCCGCCGAGCGCGTCAACCGGGCGCTGGGCGATGTCGCCCGTTTTAACGCGGTGCTGGCGGAATACCAGCTCGCCCCGGAGGTAACGCGGCAACGGCTTTACTTCGAGGTAATGGAAGAAGTATTTTCCACAATGGAGGGGACAACGCTTATCGACCATAAGTTGAACAATGTTCTGCCCTTAATGAACATCGGAGGCAACCGATGAAAAAGCCGTTGATCATTATTACTGCCATTTTTGTTATTTTTTTTGGTTTCCTCGTCGCCGGTCCTTTATTTGTGATTAACGAGGGCGAGCAGGCTGTCGTTGTACGCCTGGGGCAGATTGTAAACGTTGTAACGAATGCGGGGCTTCACGTGAAGATTCCTTTTATCGATGAAGTTCACCGCTATTCCAAAAAAATTATGGTGTGGGACGGCGAAGCGGGGAGAATGCCCACCGCCGAACGGCAGTTCATTTTTGTTGATGTTACCGCGCGCTGGCGCATTACCAATCCGGAAACCTTCCATCAAGCTATGAAGTCTAACAGCGAGGCTTATTCCAAGCTTTCGGCAGTTATCAACGCCGCCGTATTTTCGGTGGTAACAGAAAACCCCTTGATAGAGACAGTGCGAAATTCTAACATTATTTTAGAGCAGCCCTCAGAAACCGAAATGGTAACTGACGATTTCGAAGCCGAGATTGAGGCGATGATACGCGCGGGTAATGAACCGGTTACCAGAGGCAGACAGCAGCTCGCGAATGAAATGCTTGCCCGCTCTCAGCCGATGGCAGTATCGTACGGTGTCGAGATTATCGATGTGTTAACCAGACAGATACGCTACTCCGAAGAGCTTACCCCCAGCGTGTACGCCCGCATGATAATGGAGCGAAACCAGATGGCGACATACCACCGATCCTTCGGCGAGGGCCGCAAGGCGGAATGGCTGGGCAGAACAGAACACGAAAGCCGTGCTTTACTTTCGTCGGCGTTCCACCAGGCGGAAGCGATTCGCGGTGTGGCAGACGCGGAAGCGACGCGGATTTTCGCGGAGGCGCACAACCGCAACCGTGAGTTCTTCACCTTCTGGCGGGCTATCGAATCGTACCGCTCAACCCTTTCCGAGTTTGACCGGAAAATTATTTCCACCGATATGGACTTTTTCCGTTATATGTTTTCCGCCACCGGAAGGTAAGTTTCAACTGATACGTTCAGCGTGAGTTATAATTGAGGTATACAAAAGCCCCCGGCAATTCGGGGGCTTTTCATTTGTTATTAATGAGCGAATGTTATTTCGCGGTCAATCCCGCCATTGTGATGTAGTTGAACGGTTTGTTGAAGTGCGGCATAAAGAAGATATCAAGCAGCGGAAGTTCGTTGATGGTGAGCCCTTTGGCAATCGCAAGGCTGAACATATGGAGCCCCATCGACACGTCTTGGTAGGAAGCCATCTGCGTGCCGACAATCTTGCGGCTCTTGGCATCGTACACAACGCGGAGGTGAACTTCTTCGTTCGGGCCGACCATAAAGCTGAGTTTCTGGGTGTCGTTGTAATCGACATAGGTGGCATCAAACCCGGCGGCTTTTGCCTTGTCGGTGGAAAGCCCGGTGCTCCACATCTTGTACTCGCCAATCTGAATACCGTTCGAGCCCTGCACGCCCTGCGACTGAAGTCCGGTTCCGCACACGTTGTGCCCTGCGACAATCCCGCTCCGCACGGCGTTCGTGGCAAGCGCGATGTAGTCCGATTTTCCGGTGGCATTATTCAGCACCGTGGCGCAGTCGCCAATTGCGTACACATCGGGGAGCGAGGTCTGCTGGTTGGTGTTGACCAGGAACGCGCCGTTGCGCCCGGTTTCGATTTTGCCCGCGCCCAGTTCGGTTCTTGGGAGAAAGCCAATCGACAGGATCACTGCGTCGACAACGTACTCGCCCTTGTCGGTAACAATCGACGTTACGCGCTTGCCGTTGGAGGACTTAACCTCTTTCAGGCTTTCGCTGTAGTGCAGTTCGATGCCTTTGCCGCACATCACCTTGTCCATTCGTTCGGTAAAATCCCTGTCGAAGTAGCCGGGAAGGCAGGTTGCTTCCCGCTCGAACACAACCGACTTTCTGCCACGCAGCTGGACAGCCTCGGCAATTTCCGCGCCGATGTAGCCCGCGCCGATAGTCGCCACAGTTTTCACTTCCGGCTTGTTCAGTTCGGCGTCGATTTTAAGCCCGTCTTGAAAGGTTTTGACAAAATGCACGCCCTCGATGTCAATGCCGGGAATATTCGGCTTGATGGGCTTGGAACCAGTTGCCAGAATAAGCTTGTCGTAGGCTTGAGTGATCGTCGCACCCGCGCGCGTTTTCGCCTTCACCACTTTTTTGTCAAAGTCAATTTCTTCGACAGTGGTCTGCATGTGAACCTTTGCGCCCTTTCCCTCAAGCTCTGGGCCAGATGAATAGAACAGGTTCTTGGTTTCGGGGATTTGTCGCCCCACGTACAGTGCCGTGCCACACCCGAGGTAGCTGATGTTGTCGTTCTGTTCGAAGATCGTCAACTCGTTGCCTGGATAGCTGTCCAAAATGACTTTGGCCGCAGCCGTTCCCGCGTGGTTTGAGCCAATCAACACGATTTTGCTCATAAGAATGCCTCCATTGATTCAGATTAAAATAGAAATGTATTGTTGGAAATTCAGCGCTCAGCTTAATTTCTGACTTTATTATACCATTTAATTAAACAGTGTCAAGAATAATATGACAAAAAAGATATGTTTAATGCACTGTAACACAAATAATTGCCAAAATTTCCTGGCTAATTCACTCTAAACCGTGGAGTTTTGGCTCCGCCAAAACTTCCCAGTAAATCATCCTACGGCGGATTTGCCCTTGAAGCTCCCCCGATTATCCATTATCATTACTTTCAATGACAGGATTTGACCAAACTCAAAGCGATTCGCCCCTGAAAGTGCAGACTCCCGAAGGCATCGA
>WQZT01000196.1 GCA_009780595.1 Treponema sp.
AAATTGCGCATACGCGTCATATCATCATGCGTAAAAAAACGATAGCCGTTCTTCGCCCGCTTTGCAGAGAAAATCCCCTGCTTTTCCCAATTACGAATTGTCGCGGGAACGACGCCAAGCTCTTTGGCTGCATCCTGGATGCCTAAAAGGATTTCTCCGGAATTTGTTATATACATAGCGTGTGTTGCCAAGACGATATCATAAATATGATAGAGCGACAAGTGAACGATGCGCCTTCCTTACACGCCGTAAAGCTAACCTTACCCGAACAAATTTCCGCCCTTCGCAGATCCCTTGCAAAGCTGCCAGTGGGCTTTACTTCGTACACGAAGACAGCAGGTCTTTCATCATCAAGTCGATGTCCGTGTACGCCTTTCCCCGCGTGGGGTCTTTCTTCATCCGCCTGACTTCATCCAGTGCCGCAAGCGTTTCGGCATTGGGCGTAGGCAACTGCTGCGGGAACTTCAGTGCATCTTCCCGCACGCCCTCATCTGCCAGCTCAATGCTGCCGCCGATCTCCAGTTTTGCCGCAATCATAAATCCCTCGTGCCTAGAGTATACCGCAAGCCTGGAGTGCGAGCAAGTCCATGAAATTCGCCGCCCTCAGGGAGGAATATCCCGTCCAGCCTTCTTCACTCCGTACTATGCGCCGTGTGTTTGTTTATTGGTTGTTAAAACGAACGTAATACGTGGGATAATTATAATGTAAAAGAAATAAACTGTCAAATAATTCAAAATCTATGAAAATTATTTGACAATGTAAGAAAAATATAGTTTAATTAATTCTATATAGTACTAATTACTTGGCTAGTGCCAATTTTGTGGCAACTAAATCGAGGGCGAAGTGGAACAGTTGATGATGTCCATCGAACAACGGGGGGCATTTTTTTATGCGTATATATTTCAGCGCTTTGGCATTATAGCGGCGCAGGCTCGCGCCGGATTTGCCGTCAACAGAAATCATGACGGCTGGGCGAGTTGTAACGCGGATGAAGTTTTTGCTGCGGCACTGAAGGCGGCGAAAGAAGCGCTTGAAAGTGCTGACAAAACGTACCGCGATATTAACGCCCTTGCCTTGTCGGTTGAGCGTGGGGCAGCTCTTGTATGGGATGCCAAAACCGGCGTTCCGGTTTGCGACCTCGCATTACCGGATTGTAGCAGAGCCCGCTCTTTGTGCCGCGACTTGAGCAATAAAGAAGGCTTCGGGTACAAAGTGAGAGAGTGTTGCGGCACGGTTATCGACCACCGCTTTTCCGCGCCCAAGCTTGCATGGATACTCGAAAATGTTCCCGATGCTCGCCAGTGCGCTGAACGCGGCGAACTGCTGTTTGGCTCAATGGATAGCTGGCTCATCTGGAATTTCACTGGCGGGAAAACGCACGCTTGCGATTGCTCGAACGCCGCATACACGATGCTGTACGACATTTACAAGCGGCAGTGGGATGCGGATTTGCTTACGGCGCTGAAAATCCCTGAGCAAATGCTGCCTGACGTAAAACTGTCCAGCGCGGATTTCGGTGAAACCATCAGCGAATACTTTGGCGGTCCGGTGAAAATCGCCTGCGCCGCCGGAAACGAAAACAACGCGCTGTTTGGGCAAACTTGCTACGATCTGGGAAAAGCACGGGTGTCGTACGGCTCAACTTGCGATGTCATCGTGCATACTGGCTTATCGCCCGTTATTTCAACATCAAACATTATGACAACGTTTGCCTACGGCATAGCAGGGATTAACAAGTACGCGCTGCACGCTCCGCATTGGCTTGATATGTGCACTGATGATGAATCCAATCTCGCCGCGTGCGAAAAAATGGCGTACCGCGTATACAAGATTGTGCGATTGGCGGAGAAAGACACTGGTTGTCCGGTGCAGATGCTCCACGCGGATGGAGACGCTGCGTACGGTGCAGACAGCGACGCTTTGCTTCAGCTTCAGGCGGATTTGTTGCAGATTCCGGTATGCCGTCCGGCGGTGAAAGAGGTTTCGGCGCTGGGCAGCGTCTATATTGCAGGGGTTTTTACCGGCTTCTTCAAAGGGCGCGATGATGTCGTGCCTTACTGGAAGGCGGAGAAAATATTTGATCCAGCAGTTTCGCCACCAGAGCGGGATGCGCTGGTAGAAAGGTTAGCGAAAGCGTGAGGCTGAAAGCTTAACGAATACAGAAAAAACAGATGGAGGATTTTTATGGGATACCATGAACCGGGAAAATGGTGGGTTAGCCCTTCTAACTACGAAAAAGAAGTGGTTGAAAAGTTTACGTTTCCCCACAAGGTTGAGTTTTTGGATACGTCGTTGCGGGACGGCGAACAGCAGCCGAGCATCATTCTTACGAAGGATGAAAAGGTTGAGATCGCGAAAAAACTCGCCGAAGTGGGTGTGCAGCGTATCGAGGCGGGAACGCCCGCAGTGCTTGAAGAGGACGCCGAAGCCGTCCGCGAGATTTGCGGATTGGGACTCAAATCAAAAATCTTTGCCTTTGTCCGCTGTATGGATAAGGATATGCAGCTCGCAAAGAATTGCGGAGTTGACGGTGTTATCGCAGAGATGGTTGGCAGCGCTCACATGCTTAAGCACGCAAAGAAGTGGGAAGTTGACCGCGCTAAGAAAGCTTCTATTGAAGCTACGCTTGTGGCGCAGCAGCTTGGACTTCACGTTACCTACTTTCCGGCGGATTCTTCCCGCGCGGAATTTGAATTTCTGGCGGATTTGGTTCAGGCGGTGTACGAGGAAGGGCACATCGATTCGCTAGCGCTCGTTGACACGATGGGCGTTTTCTCACCGGAAGGAGCTGCGTACCGGATTCGCAAGCTGAAGGAGCGTTTCCCCAAGCTGCCGCTTGAGGCGCATTTTCACGACGATTACTCGATGGGCGTTTCCACCACGATTGCCGCCCTTGCCGCCGGAGCTGAAGTTGCGCACGTAACGGTTGGCGGAATGGGCGAACGGGCGGGCGGCGCGCAGCTTGAGGCAGTCGCTTTGGCGCTGGAAGCTCTGTACGGCGTGCCGAGTGGGCTTCACATGAACAAGTTCAAGGAACTTTCGCGCTTTGTTGCTGAGCGGACGCGGGTGTCGCCCGGTCCGACCAAGCCTGTGGTTGGCGAAAAGATTTTCCTGTGGGAAACAGGGCTGCCTTCAAGCCTCTGGCTGAACTGCAAGGACATCGATCCTCTTATTATGCTGCCGTATATGTACACGCTCACCGGGCAAAACGAGCCGTATCTTCTGCTGGGTAAAAAAAGCGGCAAGGATAACCTGAAAGTATGGGTAGACGAGTGCGGAATTCCTGTGCCAGAGGAGAAAATGAACGATTTGCTCCTGTTGGTAAAGAAAAAATCCTACGCGGAAAAACGCGATCTTACCCGTGAAGAGTTTAAGGCACTGGTGAAATCAATCACCGTATAATTCCTGGAGGAAAAAGAAAAATGAAAAAGATCATTGTTATTGTTGCCGTTATTACGGCGTTGCTTGTGTTTGCCTCTGGCTGCCAGAAAAAGGAAGGCAAGGTTTACCAGATGCGTATCGGAAACGTTACCGCTCCCGATCACATTCTTAACATTACATTTATGGATTTTGCCGAACGGGTCAACGAGCGATCCGAGGGGCGCATCAAAGCTGTTGTGTATCCCAGCGGACAGCTGGGGAGTTTGCGGACAATGACCGAAAGCCTGCA
>WQZT01000197.1 GCA_009780595.1 Treponema sp.
GCTGGCGGCAACGAGACCTGTGCTGATTGATGTCAAAGTCAGCCCGGCAACGATGACCGGCGGCTACGGAAGCTGGTGGCGTGTTGGAACGGCGCAAGTTTCCTCAAACCCCGAAGTGGAAGCCGCCGCCCAAGCAATGAACGTTGAAGTAGCAAAAGCACGGAAATTTTAGGAGGATATATGGCTAAATCTACGGTAAAAACCCCAGCGGCAACAACCCCAGCGGCAACAACCGCCAAAGCATCTGCGAAATCAGTTGCGAAACCCGCCGCCAAAGCATCATCAAAAAACGTGCGGCTCGCGATCGCGCCCATTGGCTGGACAAACGACGACCTTCCCGAACTGGGCGGGGAAATTTCCTTTGAGCAGTGCGTCAGCGAAATGGCGCTGGCTGGCTATTCCGGCAGCGAAGTGGGCAACAAATACCCGAAAGACCCGAAGGTTCTCAATAAAGCGCTCGGTCTGCGGGGGCTTACCATCTGTAACGCGTGGTTCAGCTCTTTCCTCACGACCAAGCCGTACAAGGAAGTTGAAGCGGAGTTCATCAAGCACCGCGATTTTCTGCACGCGGTGGGTGCGCGGGTAATCGGTGCAGCGGAGCAGGGGCGTTCAATCCAGGGGCTGGACAAACCTGTTTTTGACGCAAAGCCCGTTCTTACCGACAGCGAGTGGGAGCGTTTGTGCGACGGGCTTAACCGCCTCGGCAATAAAGCCGCCCAAAAGGGAATGCGACTGACCTTCCACCACCACATGGCGACAGGCGTTCAAACAACGGAAGAAATAGACCGCCTTATGGAAAACACCGATGCTGATGTCGTGGGGCTTTTGTACGACACTGGACACCTCGTTTTTTCAGGCGAGGATCACCTTGCCGTGCTAAAAAAGTGGATGAGCCGGATTGACCATGTTCATTTGAAAGACGTGCGGTCGGCGGTTCTGAAAAAAGCGATTAAAGAAAAATGGTCGTTTTTGCAGGCGGTACAAGAAGGCGTTTTCACCGTTCCCGGAGACGGCAGCATCGACTTCGAGCCGGTTTTCCAGGCGCTCAAAAAGGCGAAGTATTCCGGCTGGTGGGTAGTGGAAGCCGAACAAGACCCCGCCAAGGCCAACCCGCTTGAATACGCGCTCAAAGCCCGCGCGTACATACGCCAGAAAGCAGGGGTTTAGCAGGCGGGGGGAGCACAAGCTTCTTGACACTGTACAGCAGAACTCGATAAACTGGGACGAGGTGAGCCCGTTGCTGGTTTAATACGGCGCGGCGATTCAGATTACCAGTTTGGAGGAACTATGAAAACAAAGATTGCAGTGGTGGCGCTCATTGCCGCCGTGTTTTTTGCTGGATGCAGTGGTAAACGCGAACAGACCGGATTGACCTTGAAACCCGGAGTGCTGATGATTGGTATGAATCTCGGGTATCCTCCGATGGAATATCTGGGCGAAGACGGGGTGACCCCTGCGGGCTTCAGTGTCGAAATGGGCAAGATTGTTGCCGAGCGGCTTGGTTTGCAACCTGAGTTTATCAACACTGCGTGGCAGGGGATTTTTGACGGGCTGAATGCAAATCGGTGGGATGTCATCATTTCGTCGGTTACCGTTACACCTGAGCGCATCCTGGCGCACAACTTCAGCAAGCCCTACATCGCAAACACACTTGCGATGGTAGCGCGCAAAGATTCCAGCATAACCGCCCGCAATCCCCGCGAGGCTGGCGGTCTTGATGTCGCGTTCCAGGGCGGAACGACTGCCGACTTCTTTATGGAGCGGCTGGCGGCGGAAGAGGGCTTGCGCTACAACCCCTACCGCTACGCAAATATGCCCACCGCTTTCACCGACCTTGAGCTGGGGCGTGTCCACACAATTGTTACGGATATTCTTGTTGCTTACGATTATATATCCATCCCTGACAGCCCGTTTGAAATTATCTGGCAGAGCGAAGGCGACGACCCCGAAATCTTCGCCGCTACTCTGAAGTTGGGAAACGACGCCCTGACCGCGGCGATAGACCGTGTAATCGAAGAAATGTTTAACGATGGAACAATGCTGAGGCTTTCGTACGAAATCTTTGGCGAGGGCATGGACTTCGTAACGGCGGCGCGGCAAACTTGGTAGACGTACAAGAGGTCATCCTGCGGATGGCCTCATGGATTCCAGCCCTTCTACGGGGCGCTCGGATTACAATTTCCCTTACCGTCTGTGCCCTGTCCGCAGGGTTGGTTCTCAGCCTCTTCATCGCCCTTGGCAAAATGGCGAAGTCGAAAATCCTCAACGGTATTTGCACCGCGTATACGTTCTTTTTTCGTGGCACTCCGCTTTTAATGCAGCTTTACTTCATTTACTACGCACTCCCAACGATGTTTCCGGCGTTTAATATCCAAACCGGAAACTCCGAGCGGGATCGGTTTCTCTACGCGTTTATAGCTTTCAGTTTTAACTGCGCCGCCTACAACGCGGAGATAATCCGCGCGGCAATTCAGAGCATCGACAAAGGGCAGTTCGAGGCGTCCCGCGCGCTCGGCCTGTCGTACGCCCAAACCATGCGCTTTGTGGTTGTCCCGCAATCAATCAGGCGGCTTATTCCTCCCGTTGGAAACGAATTTATTCTTCTATTGAAGGACGTCGCGTTGGTCTCAATGATTGCGCTCGTTGATATTACGATGGTTACGCGAAACATTGAAAGTTCAACCCGCTCCGCTTTGATTTACATTCCGGCGATGATTCTGTATCTTGTTATCACGGCGTTTTTTACGATTATTTTCCGCAGACTGGAAAAGAAATATTCGGTGTACGAATAGGGTAGTGCAATGGCAATGATAGAAACCATAGGTGTCCACAAAACCTTTCCCGCCAGAAATGATAACCCGCCGTTGAAGGTACTGACCGACGTGTCGCTTACGGTTGAGCAGCAAGAGGTGGTGTGCATCGTGGGGCCGTCCGGCGCGGGAAAATCAACGTACCTGCGAACCCTCAACCGGCTTGAAACCTTTGACGAGGGTCAGATTTATCTTGATGACCAGCTTCTTTTTGATTATTACGAAGGGCACAATCGCTCTCAGATGACCGGGCACGAGCGCAACAAGGCGCTTTTGGAAGTGGGTATGGTTTTCCAGCGTTTTAACCTTTTCCCGCACAGGACTGCCCTTGAAAACGTGATGCTTGCCCCGGTTGCCGTCAGAAAGATTCCCACCGCCGCCGCGAAAAAAAAGGCGCAGGATATGCTTGAACTGGTTGGGCTTGCCGACAAGTTCGGCGCATACCCCGCGCAGCTTTCCGGCGGGCAGCAGCAGCGCGTTGCGATTGCCCGCGCGCTGGCGATGGAGCCGAAGGTGATGCTCTTTGACGAACCAACGAGCGCGCTCGATCCCGAACTAGTTGGCGAGGTTTTGAACGTTATGAAGAAACTGGCAAGCAACGGGATGACCATGCTTGTGGTAACGCACGAAATGGGTTTTGCTAAAGAAGTCGCCAACCGCGTTGTGTTTATGTGCGAAGGGGTGATTCTGGAAATCGCGCCGCCGGAAGAGTTTTTCAGCGCTCCCCGCAGTGACAGAACACGGCAATTTTTGCAGAATATGCTATAGGGCAAACTAGCCTGCGGCTAGTTTGCTGGGGAGTTTTGCGTAGCAAAACTCCAGGCTGAAAATGCGGGGCGTTACGGGGCAGCGCCCCGTA
>WQZT01000198.1 GCA_009780595.1 Treponema sp.
TCCTGGAACCGCCCGAATCATTCTGAGCAAAATCGCCGCGTGCGCCTCCCGCTTCCGGGTTTTTCAGATGCAAGACCTTCTGCACCTTTCCAGCCGCTGGTACACCGCCGATCCTGCCGCCGAACGCATCAACGTTCCCGGCACAGTCAACGATTTCAACTGGACATACCGCCTCCCCGCAACCATCGGCGAAATCATGAATGACGAAGCGCTCATCCGCGCTGTCAGCGAACTTGCGGCAGTGAAGAGCACGTGAGGGCGGGGACATTAGTTAATAACTCGATGACAGTTGTCCCCAAATGAAAATTAAGCTACCGTTCTTTCATGTAGGAGATTACTATTATAATTTACGGTAGGGTAAAAATCTCGCAAAAAGCAATCTATCGAATAGTAAAGAAAAAGCGCTCTAGGTAAGCGATGCGCCGCTGGGCGTCGGTAACGAGATTGCTGTGCGGGTATTCGTTGACAAGGCGATTGTAAACCTCAAACGAGCGCTGGATGTCGCGGCTGGGGCTGTTCGCTTCGAGGAGCTGAGCGAGTAGGAACAATGCCTCGGCTGTTCCGGCGGGAAAATGCTGAAGCATTTCGTCGAGAGTGGCAACCGCCGAGTCTACACGGCCAGCATCGAACTCGGCTCTGGCGCGGTGGATGTAATCGGCGGGGCTGGCGACTTGCTCGCTTGAGGGCGGAACGGCTGGCAAAGATGCCGCCGAAGGCAGTGCCGCGATTGGCGAAGCATCGACTGTTGACGGTAACTCTACCGGAGGTGTCGCCGCCGCGTCTTGCCCAGTGATGCCTTCTGCTGTAGCGGCGGCGGGTTCTTCCGCCGCCATATCGCCCGGCAATGCACTATTCGCACCATTCGCTGCGCTGTCAGCTTGCGGCTCAGAGGAAAACGCTGGCGGCGGCGCTTGCTCGCCTGGTAATGGCGGCCAGCGGGGCTCGGCAATTACCCGGTCCGGATCGGCAGGGAAAGCCGAAGGTAACGCTCCGATTATCGAAATATTTGCCGTTTCTTCCACGATAACCTGAACGTGGTCGTTTATAATGTAATCCTGAATAAAATCTTGCCGGAAAAAACGCAGTGTATACGTTCCGGCGGCTTCGGTGCGGAAGATAAAGCTCTGCCCGATTGCCGAACCCGCCGCCGTGTCAAGTCTGCGCGAATCGTAGGGAAGCCCGCGGCGGTTTTCTGTTTCTCCCAAAAACACCCAGCCGGTTCCCCGAAAGGGGATTTCTACAATCTGCCCAACCGCCGCCCGAACAATGCGGGAAAGAGTAATCTCTTCCTCAGCGGGGGGGGAAAGCGGCCGCCCGGGAAGTTCCGGCAGCGTGTCAACCTGTGGCACTTCCGCAGGTGGCGGAACTGCCCGCTCAGGCGGCGCGAAGAAAGGCGGTGGCGGAGGTGGCACTGCGAGAGGAAGGGCGGGCGAAATCTCCGGTTGCGGGTCTGGATTCGGTTCGGCAGCTTCCATCTCTGCTACTGGCGTTGGCGGCGGTATCACTGGTAGCGCTGGTTCTGGAAGCGGCTCGGGCTCAGAGACGGGCGCAGGAATTGGCTCTGTGCGTATCGGCTCTAGCGTGTAAGGAATTTCGAGAACATGTTCGGGAGTTGGCGGTTCTTCGACAACGGGTTCAGGCTCTGGGTCTGGAAGTTCCGGCTCAAGTGGAACTTCTTCTACGGGAACAGGCTCGGGAACTTCTGGCTCTGGTTCAGGTTCTATCGGGGCAAGCACTGGATACTCCTCGCTCGGAGTAGCGTTTGCGTTGTCATCATCTGTGTCAACGTATTGTTCAGCGGGGACATATTCCTCCGGCTTCTGAAAAGACGGCGGTGTTGTGCAAGAAAAAAGGAGGGGTAGGAAAACAAACGTCAACAATATCATCTGCCGCCGGGCAACGAAATGGAATGCTTTCATCATTGGACACGTTCCATAATCTCATCGACCGTAGACCGTAGTACGCCTTGCCAGAACTCAGGATTTGACGGAATTCTCCAATAAGGGCGAATGTCTTCGACAGACCAAAATTGACGAGGCTCTCGATCCAAAATAAAATGGGGAACAAAGTCCGGCTCGCCGGGGATAAAAAAATCTTCGGGAGGGATAACAAACGCGGCGTTTGCAACTGTCGCCGCAACGCTCGTTGTAGGCGGGCGGGAACTGGTGGCAAAAATCACGGCAAGCGTAATTAACAGGAGAGCGCCCGTGCCCGCACAAAACACGGCCTTCTTCGGCAGCCGCGAAAGATGTCCCGCCGCCGATGAGTGTGCCGACTGAACAACTGCTTTCCGCGTCTGGGCAAAACCCTTCATTGTCTGCGCGAGCTTGGCGGGTAATTGCGTCAGTTTTTTTTCTGCCAGTATGGCTTTCAGCTTCCCAATCAATCTTTTATAATCCCCATCAATGCGGTATCCATCGAGATATTATACCATAACAACGCCGAATGAAAACCCCGCTGTCAGGTTTTCCACGGAAATCAATTTTCATTAGATTGGCATTTTTCTACAACAAGTTTTTGTTTCAACTAGTTGTTATCTATAGGTTTTATGCAGTATTTTAGATGAAACCGTCATAGTAAACTTATAAAAACAATTCTCAAACGGTGAAATTCGACCAAATAGATAATTTTCTTGCTTCGTTTCTTGCAATATTATGGATGAATTTTTACTGGTTATTTGAAAATTGATTTCCGTGCAGGTTTTCATCAAAGGTATTCCAAGCATCATTTCAGAGGAGCTGCCCTTCCTGCACGTATTCCTTCCCGCCAAGCGGTACGGGAATCAGCCGTAGGTGGATTAGCCATGCTGCCCAATGAGCACCCGTTCCCGTGCCGCTTGGCGCACGCACGTTACTCGCTGTATCCAGCCCTCTGTATCCCCTACCTACGGGAATCAATGTGGAAGCTATGTTTTCTTGAAAATAAATTTTTATTTCCAGCATCTAACGTACGTGGTGCTTAATTTAATTCTTTTATTAAATAGCCTAATTTTTGTATTAGGCTATTTTTCGTTGGGATCTCGTATTATTTATACATATCTGTACAGTATGCAACATAATTTTCGCAACTTTCACTAGCATCTTCTCCATTACCATCCTTACCTCTAACCCAACTCGATGGTCATCCACAAACATTCTTGCCTGAGAATGTGCCTCAATTTAGCCTACAGTAACAATCTCCTGTATCACCAATACAAACAGGACCATTACTAGAAAATCCTGCTTCAACAGTTGCCGGTTTCTGGAATTCCATATCACAAGTTCTGCATTCTCTCGCCCCGGCATCACTCCGCTCTCCTCGTGGGGCACAAATAGCAGGTATGATGAGCCGTATCTGGCGCATACTCTCCAGCCACGCATCTGTCAATCGCGCTACAACCACGATTTCCAGCCGCTCCAGTCGTATGGGCTATACACCCATATCCGCCATCAATAGGCGTACAAACCGATGGTGACGCAAAAGTGTCTGACACTCGGTTAGAGTGCCAGATGCTATGATTCAAATTGAAGGGAAAGATTGGTATCCTGATCCGACGGGATCAGGGAGCCGGCAGCAGGTTGAAAAGTGCCGGAAAACCGATAAGGAAGACGCGATGAAGCTGGCTCATCTTATCGAGGAACGGCGGGATGAGAAACTGCCGTTAGTCCCGCTACCGAGCGAAAAA
>WQZT01000199.1 GCA_009780595.1 Treponema sp.
CCAAATTCCCATCAAAACATATTCGGCTTATTCAAGTCCTCTATACTACGCTTCCCGCTTCCGACAAGACCGACAAGGGCGTACGTTTCATTCAAACTGTCCCAGGTAAAATCCTTCAACAGACGAAACTCCTCGATCTCTTTGCTGTTGGTAACATGTATGCGCGGCCCGCTACATTCAAACGGCTCGTATTCGCCAAATTTAATGTGGCTTTCATCGTAATACGCCACATCAATGTGCCTGTCGATAATTTCACGAACCTTGCGTTCCAGCTCGACAATGTCGAGTTCCGGCTTTTCGTCAAATACAAGCACAAAGCCCCGCTTGACATCGGAATGTTTCCATGTATTGCTAAGTTTGTATTCGCGCGCAAGCAACATCGAGGTGATATCTTCGGCGGTGTGAACCATTTTCCGGTATTTGAGCGAGCTGTGTACAATGTCAAAAATATCCTTTGGCAGAGGGCCGAACAAGCCGGGGCGGGTAACGATAATTTCCTCGCCAATACCAATCATAATTTCGGCGTTCATTTTCAGCGCCGGGTACAGCAGGTCAAAATGCTCGACAATAACGCGCTTGCCGCTGTCGATAGCTTTTCTGACAAAGCTGACAATTTGGTGCATCTGCGTAAACGCCGTTTGAAAACGCATATCAAGGTGAAACGTCGTCGCGTCGTTGACAAGATCGTCATCGTCGGTTATACGCATCACCTTGTGCGAATCAAAGCGGTCGTCATCGTTGACAAGCTCAAGCCCCGGAAACATCCCCTTTATTAGAGATGATTTTCCGGAGCCAGCATCGCCGATAATCCCGATGAGGCTGTCGTCAAACGTCAAGTGCCGCTGGGAAATTTGCTCGCCCAGAAACGAAAGCCGCTGGCGGCCACGCGGCGCAAAGTACACCGAGTAAAACGCCGCCGCGTGGATTATATTCCGCATCGCCGCTTAGACAACGTCTTTCAGGGCGAGTATGCGGCTCATCTCGTTGTACACCAGCATAAAGCCCTCGTCAACGCCCATTCCCGGCTTGGCAAGGAGCTGATCCGGCGCTGTCGCCATCGCGATGTGCGCGCAAATCTCCGCCGAGCGGTTGGTCTCGTTGCACGTTCCGCCGAGGTACGCGCCCATGCCGTACTTCTTGCAGTACAGCACCGCTTCAATCGTGTTGTTGATGCCGCCCAAGTCCGGCGTTTTAATCTGCGCCATGTGCCCGGATTTGCGGTCGGTAAAATCAACCACGTCTTCGTAGGTATTGCACCACTCGTCGGCGACAATTTCAACCTTGATGTTTTTGCTGTCAACAAGTTTTCGCAAATCGGTAAGCGCCACAATCTGCGCTTCCCGCTCGCCCATATCAACCGGGCCTTCGATTCGTATGGCGAAAGGCTTCGCGTTTTCCTCGATAGTTTTCAGGTAGTCGGCGATTTTTTCAAGGTTGTTGTTAAACGCGGTTCCCAGCGTGCCGTACACGTCGATGTGCATCACCGGCGAATAGCTTTGTACGGGGCGCAGCTTTTGGATGCGGGTGGAGAGCCACTTCACGTACTCGGCGAGCTTTTCACCGCTTGTGCCGAGTTTTTCCGGCACGTTGTTAAAGAGCCCGTGCGGCAGAACGTTCGAGCCTTTGAGAATCATCTTGTCGGTGTTGGAATAACGGTCGTCGCCTGACTGCGAAAAAATCGGCACGGGCTTGCTGGCAAGTGTAAGCCCGTACTCGGCGGCGACAACCTTCGCCATGAGCGTTTTGCCCGCTTTTGCAACCGCGTCAAGACAAGCCTGCGTAACGCCGTAGCGGATGGCAGTGTGCAGGATTTTCCCGGTCGCAGTGCTGACGTACTTGTCCGCGCGGTCTGCCATTTCCTTGAACGTGGTAATTTCCTTGCCAACGTACAGCGGCGCAATTTCCTTCATTATTACCGGAATAAAATCGGCAGCGAGAAACAGCGGGTCGCGCCCGCCAGCGCCGGAATACTGCACGGCGGCGCAATCGCCGTACGCGACTTGCCCGTCTTCCAGCACGAACATCACCGAAATCGACTCGCCCGCCTGACGCACGGATGTAAAACCCGGCGTTACTGGCGCTCCGATATACGCCGCACCGTCAGCCTTCGCGCTTGTTTTGATCGCCTTTTGATCATCAAAGAAAAATCCCGTTTTCCCCGCGCTGCATACAACTTTTACAATTTTCATTGATTACCCCTTCCTACAAGTGTTCCCTTTCCAATAGAATAAACATCATCGATAAGCATCTGGTAGCTTACCGGGCGTTTTTCAAACTTTCCTCGTTCATCGAGTTTCTGCCGGTGAAAATCCTTCAAATCCTTCGTAAACGGAATGTTTGCGGTATCCATAAAACGAATCGCGCCGTTGTTGTCGCGGGCGGGCATTATCTTTCCGGCGTTGTACCTGCTGGGCGCAAACGGCACGTCGATTACCCCCGCCTCAAAAGCGCGGACAGTCCCAATCGCAAAATCGCCGCCGCCCAGTTCCAGCGTCTTGTCCAGAATACAGCGGGTTTCAGCGATGATAATGGCAATTTCAGCCTGAACTTCAGGGAGCTTCGCCATACTCTGGTCTTTGAGCATCGCTGTGAGCTGCTTGGTTGCCCGAAGTCCTGCGGCATTTGCTTCCATAGTTGGTACGCCCATCGCCTCGTGCGGCGTTTTCACGATGACCTTCGTCGCCTTTGCCAGCGCCGCCGTCGCCGCTCCCCAGCCAATCACGCCGAAAGCTTTCGCCTCATCCGGCGGGAAACCGCCCATCCACTGGTGAAACACCGTTGTAATATTGACATCCGAATGTCCCGCCTTCGCAAGGTACTCTTCGGTCAGGGCAATAAGCGATTGAATGGCGGCGACATCCTGAATGAGGTTGCCGCACTGGCCGTACCCCACGGTAATATCCTTCACGCCCTGCTCCGCTGCCAGCGCTGCCTCGATTACTGCCACCGCGTTTGAAATGCACGGCGGAACAAGTGTCCCGGTCAGCGGGCCAAACGGCTCGCGGTTGATTTTCACCCCCGCTTCCCCGTAAATACCCATCAGCCTGTCAATGTACTGCCAGTCGGTGATGGTTTTTTCAAGGGAATACGCCTTTGAATAGGGGATATTGTACGAAATGCCGCCGCCTTCGTAGGAAGTAAACCCGCCAGCGATGGTAATTTCGGCGAGCAGCCGCGCATCCGGCGTTCCGTGGCGAACCTGCACCGGACTTCGCACCGAGCTGGTAACATTGCGGCAGACGGCAACACCGTGGTTAACCGCCGGGAAACCGTTCAACATCGAGCGGCCAGTTTTCCGGCTCTCCTCGATACCCGCTTCCGCCTCTTTGTAGCGGTTCAGCCTTGTGTAGCTGTCAATCGTGCTGGGCAGAAGGTCAGCCTCGCCTGAATCTTCCAGAAACCGCAGAAGTTCGATATGCTTTTCAGGCACGGCAACCCCAGCGCGCGGCTGGATCAGCGTTATGGATTTTTCCTTTGCCACCGCCAACTTCGCAGAGAACGATTTGTCAGCCGGAATTGCCTTCTGATACGCAACCGCTTCCTTAAAATCAACATCCTTCCCCGTCGGCCACTGCACCAGCACTTCTTTTTGAATACTATAAAAAACATCATCGCTTAATCGTTTGTTCTTTAATTCGCTGTTCATCAAA
>WQZT01000200.1 GCA_009780595.1 Treponema sp.
ACACGAAACTTTTCACTGACGGTGGCGCGCACGCCGCGCTTGTCGAAGGGGCGGTGCAGGCGCGAGACACGCGCATTCCCACGCTGTCGGTATATTCCTGCCTGGAGGATTGGCTTGCCGCCCGCCCGTGGGACAGACCGCCGCCGCACGAGTCGCCTACTCTGCCGGGGAAATTCGCCAGCCAGCGGTGGAGCGCCTACGCCGCAGGTTCGCTGGGGCGCAGCCCGCTGCTCATCGCGCTGGACAACGTGCGGCCCGAAGGAAGCGTCGCGCTGCTTTCCGCGCTGGGGCAGCATATTGTGATGGCGGTTGGCTGCGAGCGCGGCTGGTCGGACAGGGAACGCGGCGAACTGGAAAAGTCCGGCTTTATCCGCCTGTCGATGGGCGAGCGGGCTTTGCGGACAGAAACGGCCTGCACTGCCGCCGCTGTGCTGGCTCTGGAAAAAATCGGCGCGTTCGGTTAAAGTTGAATGCTGAGCGAGGCATAGATGAATCAGGACGAAGTAAAAGAAAAACTGCTTGCTATCAAAGACGCTCCGATGGAGTTTAGCGTAACGTTCTCCGGCAAAAAAAGCCGAAAGGTGAACGGGCTTTACAAACCCGACAGCCGCGAAATTATCATCCACAACCGGAACTTCAGTGACGATAATCTTCTATTATATACCGCCATCCACGAATACGCGCACCACCTTCACGCGTGCGCGCGCGGCGGGCATCTTTCCGCCAGGGCTCACACCGCCGAGTTTTGGGCGATCTTGCACGGGCTTTTGGAAGAGGCGGAAAAAAAGTCGGTGTACAAAGACGTGTTTTCAGGCTCGAAGGAGCTTGAGGAATTAACCGATACTATCAGAAAAAAATATCTGACGGAAAATGGCAATCTTGTTAAGGAGCTGGGGCAGCTTCTTTTAAAGGCGCACGAACTATGCACTGCCATCGGCGGGCGCTACGAGGATTACATTGACCGCGTGCTTCGCATTCCACGTCAAGCGGCGAATGTCGCGGTGAGGATGCACCAGTACAACTTGAACCCCGAAACCGGCGCGGACAATATGCGGTTTCTGGCGGGAATCACCAACGAGGAAAAACGGCTCGCCGCCGAAAAATCGCTGCTGACTGGAAAAAGTCCGGACACGGTAAAAATCGCCCTTCGACAAAACCCGGAGGGCGGCGACGAGAATGCAGACCCGCGCGAAAAACTCGAAAAAGAAAAAATCCGCCTAGAGCGCACGATTGCTTCACTCAGCAAGCGTCTTGAAGAAGTCGAGCGGGAACTTGACGCTCAATAAGAAAGAGGCTTCATTTGTATTTACAATTTTTTGTTTTATTTCTTGAAGGCATCATCACCTTTGTTTCACCGTGCTTGCTTCCGTTGCTGCCGGTGTATATTTCCTATTTTGCGGCGGGCGAGTCGGACAAGCGCAGAACGTTGTTGAACGCGGTCGGTTTTGTCTGCGGCTTTACGCTGGTGTTTGTTATTCTCGGCGCGTTTGCCGGAACGTTGGGAGCGCTGCTTGTCGGCTATTCCACCGCCGTCAACATTATCACAGGCAGCGTTGTAATTTTACTAGGGCTGAATTTTATCGGTGTGATAAAGCTTCGCTTTCTAAGCGGCGCTACCCGCATCAACGCCAACGTGAAAAACTTAAACTTTTTTTCATCGGTGCTTTTTGGAATTATCTTTTCCGTTAGCTGGACTCCCTGCGTTGGCGCATTTCTCGGCTCGGCACTCATGAAAGCGTCAATGCACGGCGGCGCGCTGAGCGGCAGTTTCATGTTGCTTGTATATTCGCTGGGACTTGGTATACCATTGATCGCAAGCGCCGTTTTAATTGACAGGCTGAAAAGCGCGTTTAGTTTTATCAAGCGCAACTACCGCGCCATCAACATTTTCGCGGGCATGATGCTCGTAACGATGGGCGTGCTGATGGCAACCGGATTTATGGGGCAGCTTTTATCGACATTGGCAATTTAATTTGCAACACAACATAGTGCTACGAGGAGTTGTATTATGACACAAAGATCAAAACTATACATTGGATTGGCGGGGCTGGCTGTCTTGATAGCGCTCGCTATTTTTAGTTACAACACACTTTCAGGCAGGGTAAATCCGGAGGTCAGTATTGAGCTTCCCAACAAGAACGACCTGATGACGGGCAGCGCCGCCGAGCGGCAGAAAGCGCCCAATTTTACAATGCTGGATTGGGAAGGCAACAGTGTGATGCTCTCCGACATTGTTGCGCGCGGCAAGCCGGTAATCCTAAACTTCTGGGCGAGCTGGTGTCCGCCATGCAAGTTCGAGATGCCGGACTTCAACACAGTTCACCAAGAGTTCGGCGATGAGATCAGTTTCGTGATGCTTTCCGTTGTCGATGGAATGAGGGAAACCGTCGCCACCGCAAAAAAATACATCGATGACGAAGGGCTTTCTTTGCCTGTTTATTTTGACACGAAGCAGGAAGCCGCCATTGCCTACGGAATTCGCTTTATTCCTTCCACGTTTGTCGTTGACACAGACGGGTATTTCGTAACGTATGTGCAAGGCGCGGTTGACAAAACAACGCTCAGAATGATTGTCGAATTTTTCCGCACCGAGAGCTGATTAAAACTCAGGCGGCACATCAACCGCCTGAGCGAAGCTCCGCGCGGAACACGGCTTTATCCGAGCCGAGCCTTCTGCCTTCGTAGGCAAAAGCCGCCCCAGTTGAGCGCGGATATTCCTCATGCGCGGATGCCGCCGCGCTTTCCGCCGTGTTCCCCGCATCAACAAGCGGCGCAGTCCACAGTTCCACCGTTTCGCCGGGCAGGACTTCGTTCAGGTAGTTTATATCAAACCGGATTTGGTTCGCGTTTGTAAGGATTTCCATATCTGTTACATCCTGTATCCACTGAATGTAGCGGGCGTTGTTGGCATGCCCGATGTAATCAATGTCGGAGTACAGGGCAGTGCGCTCCATCTTTTTCGAGAGGTTCTCGCGCGCCTGAAGCCCGGCGGGACCAGACAGCAAAGCGTTGATCCCCTCGTTTGGCGGCATCGTTTCCATAATAGTCTGCGCCCTCAGCGGGCGGCGCTTTTCGAGGTCTACCACAAGCCAGCCCCCGCGCCCCCGCGCAACCGAAATATTCCGCGCATCCCGAATCTCGTAGTCGCGCAGGGCAAAGAGCTTTTCCCAGCGGCGCGGCCACGTGCTTACCTCGATGATTTCCTCGTACATCGGGCGGCGCTGGACAAAGAGCGAAAACCGCGACAGTATCCACGCGCGGCCAGCTTGTGCCATCGCGTTGCGCCCCACGCCGAGCGCCGTAGCGTGGCATATCGCCGCCTCCTGAAAGAGGCTAAAAATGCTGTCAAGCGTCAATCTGTCGCTACGATCAATACTTCCAAAACGAACGGGTACATTTTCGCGCCAAATATCCATCATAAAGCACCTCTTCCCCACTAACGTACAAAAAATACCCCCAATGTTCAACCCCGCGTTTCCATCCGCAGGGACTAGACACGTTCCAGTTTTTGTGGTGTAATGTACAAACAAGAGTAAGAGGCTGTAGCTCAGATGGATAGAGCTTCAGATTGCGGATCTGAAGGTCGCACGTTCGAATCGTGTCAGCCTCAAAAACCACTGCACAAGAGCTTCACTAAAAATGCCGTCT
>WQZT01000201.1 GCA_009780595.1 Treponema sp.
CAAACGCCAGCACGGGAACTTGTATCGCGCTGTAATCCTCGCACACCGAACCGTGCTCCCAGTATTCATCCCGAACCTGATGCTCCATCCAGTTCGCCGCCCACAGCGGCATTTTCTCCAGCCGCTGGAGCCACGCCGCCCGCCACTGCTCGCCCAGATGTTTCGGGTCAGGCGGCTGACTTTGGTACATCAGCATGAGCGCCCCCCACAGAAAATTGTCGCACAGCAGGCACCCGCCCTTGTAGTGCGTATCATCGTGGTAGCGGTCATCGGTGAACGCCACCGGAATAATCGCCTTCAATGCCGGCGGGCGGCGGGCAGCCACTTGCAGGCAGTTAAACCCGCCCCACGATTTACCCATCATCCCAACGTTGCCATCGCTCCACGGCTGCCGGCTGAGCCAGTCAATCACCTCAACCGCGTCGTCTTGCTCCTGCTTCAAGTACTCGTCCATCATCAAGCCATCGGACTCGCCTGAGCCGCGCATATCCACCCGCGCCACCACATAGCCATGCCCGGAAAAATAACCGTGCATCGGCTCATCGCGCATGCGCGTGCCATCGCCTTTGCGGTACGGGATATATTCCAGAATCACCGGCAACGGCGTGTCACTTTCGGGAAACCACATCCGCGCCGCAAGCCTCGTGCCGTCATTTAGGGGAATCCAGATGTGTTCCTCGGTGCGTACTTTGTAAGGAAACTCCGTAATAATCCGCTTTTTTTTGAGTTCAACCGACATATCTCCCCCTTCGATAACCTAAATCTTCAATAGCCTAAACCGCGCCCTTCGGCTCAACCGGAATGTTTTTGTTACCGTACTTTTTAAGCCATATCAAAACGCCAATACTCGCTAGCGTACAACACGCCGCCATAATTCCGAAGTAGTAGTGGAAACCCTGCGCTCCGGGATATTTATCCAAAATCGCGCCCGCCACCGATGGAACCAAAACCTCAGGAATATACCCGATGGTTGACATCAGCCCGATAGCAAGCCCGGAAACGTTCATCGGCACTTTGCCTTCCGCAAGCATCGGGAACACCAGCGCCTGATGAGCGTACATCGAAAGGTAAATGACGGCGACAACTCCCACCATGATCGGGATCATCGTTGGGGCGGCTGGAATTAAGATTATAGAGATAGTCCCCACCGCCATGATGCCGTTGCTTAAAAAACGCACCAGCGGGTTACCCACCCTGTTGCCAAGCCATGTGCCGCCAACACAGCCCAAGGGACGGATCCACTGAGACAAGTTAGACATCAACATGCCCATCGCAATACTTCCCCCAAGTATCCTCGTGGTATACGGGTTGAAATAATAATACGACATGTGGTACGTGTACGCCATAAACAGAATAAACGTGGCAAGCCAAATCTGCGGTATTTTTATTACGATGAGCAGATTTTTCAGCTTGAACTTTTCCCTCGCCTCAACCTTTTTTGAATCGGGGATGGTAAAGAGCACCAACAACCCGCACAAAATCATCACCGACGAATAAAAAATGATGTTGCTGCGAATACCGGCAAAGTTACCGATTTTATCGGCAACAAAAACAAACAGTGCCAACGCTATCGGAACAAACAGGGCGTTAACAACGCCGCGCGTACCTTCAAAAATCCCGAACGCCCTGCCCTGCTCGCGGCCGTTTGCCAGCAGCCGAACCGCCTTAATCAACGCCGGCCAAAAGGTCAGCAGCGACGTTATCCCCCACATCCCGTAAATGATAACAAGCGTAACAAAGTTGTAGGTAACGAGGTGAACTAACCCGCCAAGCCCTGTGGCAACCAGCGAGAAAAACAGCAATTTGCGGGTGGAAACGATGTCGGCCAAAGCGCCGCCGATTAGATATGATACTAAGCCCAGTAATCCATACGCGCTACCCAGAGCGCCCATTTGGATCTCAGTTAAGTTGTACATCTCCAGATATACATCGTAATAACTGAACCGAAAATACGGCAGCGTATAAATCGCTGCCCCGGCAATCGACAGTAGAATTAAGCGGAAGAAGTTTTTCCGTAATAATGGTACTTCCTCCGCTTGTTCGCCTTCCGTACTGTTCATTTTCAATCTCCTCGCACTCGTTGAGTGCTTCCACAACATTCATCAAGTCTTAGCTTAAATTTTTTTATGATAGGGGGCAAGCCCCCCTCGCTCTGCAGCCCCTGAAGTTTTGGCTCCGCAAAACTCCACAGCGAATTCGTCTACCTTCCGCCGGAACTTATCTTTTCATTCTGTCAGTGCCTCTATGTGTGATTATTTTTCGGTTCCTTTTTCTTGAGTTAATTCACTATATAAACTAGGGCGCACAAGCCGAAAGCCGACATCGCCGTTCCGGTGGGACGGACTGCGGTAGCTCCGAATCGTGGAACTTTGAGCCCAATAGTACCAGCTCCCGCCGCGGGTAACGCGCTGCGAACCTAACGACTCGCCCACTGGATCAATCTGCGCGGTACTTGGGTACTTTCCAAACCAGTCCCACGCCCATTCATGCACGTTCCCGCTCATATCGTACAACCCAAGCGCGTTGGGCTTTAGCCTCCCCACCGGCTGCGTGCTTTCGCCTGAGTTTTGGCGATACCAGGCCACTTCATTTATATCGTTGCTCCCCGAGTACGTAAAATTACCAGGCGATCCGTCCCCACCTCGGGCAGCGTATTCCCATTCTGCCTCGGTCGGTAGACGGTATCCGTTTGCACTATGGTTCCATGTTACCACCGTACGGTCATCCCCGCTTCCGCTTATACTGTACGCAGGGGTAAGCCCCTCCCGCAGACTCCGCCGGTTGGCGTACTCCGCCGCTTCGAACCAGTTCACATAGTACATCGGGTAACTGTCCCCTTCGCCTCTCATGGGCGGGTCACCCCAGTCTTTCTCCTTCCACTGGCTACGAGCCACATCCAACTGCTGCCCTACCGTTATTCCCATCACCTCGCTCCACTGCTTCTGCGTTACCGGGTAAATGTCCATAAAGAAGGAGCTTACTGTTACGTTGTGCGCTGGCCATTCTTGCCGATAATAATAATTTCCACCATGGTTTTCTTCATGGTATTCTTCATCGAAAGGCATGCCCATCAGGAACGTTCCGCCCGGAACCTGTACCATACCCGGCGGCGGGGAAACTTTTTCCTGTGCCTGAAGGGTAAACGCCGCAACAAGCAGCAACAGCGCACGCGTTACCCATCTTTTTGTCATCTTAATTCTCCTTAAAAACGCGCAGGGTATTTTAATTCGGCAACTAACCGAGTTATCGAATAAGTCCAATATAACAGACACAACACACCTGATACAACACATACCAGGTTTGAAAAAACCCGCCTTTCGGCGGGCTTTCATTTTTAATATCTCTCCTTACTGTCAACAAGCGCACAGCATTTACGGCGTGGAGTTTTGCTCCGCCAAAACTCCCCAGAATAATCCGCCTCGGTGGATTATTCCGCTACTCATCCTCTTCTTGAACCTTGAACGCTTCCGCCGCCTTGATCACCTCATCGGCAATACGCCCGGTAATTGGAGCGTAACGGCTAAACGACACGCCGAAGGAACCAGTGCCGGAGGTAATCGAGCGCAGGTCAATCGAATACCGCAGCAGCTCCGCCTGCGGAACTTCGGCGCGAATCTCCGCGATACCGCCCACCGAATCCTG
>WQZT01000202.1 GCA_009780595.1 Treponema sp.
GCCGGACCCACAAGTTATTTTATGAACACGATTTTGGGTACACTCGGCGGAACATTCACGAAAATTATACCTATCAGTTTCAATGCCTATCCGCTCATCGAAAAAACATGGTTCAACGACTGGCCGTTAACTACTATAATATGGTGGGTATCGTGGACTCCGTTTGTCGGCGTGTTCGTGGCGCGGATTTCAAAAGGCCGCACCCTGAGGGAATTCATCCTTGCCTCGATTTTTGTGCCAACCATATTTATGATTCTGTGGTTCAGCATCTTCGGCGGTTTCGGCTTGCGGGAGGCAATACTCGGTGAAGGCTTGATTGCCCGGTATATCCTTGAAAATCCCAACGACGTGTATCTTTCCTTTATAATGGTGCTTCAGGCAATGCC
Organism: Treponema sp.; assembly: GCA_009780595.1. GTDB lineage: Bacteria > Spirochaetota > Spirochaetia > Treponematales > Breznakiellaceae > WRKT01. Next base: position 387 of record WQZT01000202.1, read on the forward strand.
GCTGTTCCAGATCACCGGCCCGATATTCGTTGTCCTTATCGTGGTGTTTTTGGCAACCGGTGCGGCAAGCGCGTCAATTTCCCTCAGCATGATCACCAGCAATGGGGCAGCCGACGCTCCGCCTTTGAAAGTAACACTCTGGGCAGTGATAATGACAACCGTTGCCTTCGCCACCATTGCGACAGGGACAATATCCGGCATTCGCGCGGTTGCGGTGTTTTTGGGAATACCGTACACGTTCTTTTTGATTTTGCAAATATCCGGCTTTGTGCGCAGCATTCGCGCCGACTATAAGAAGGGGGCTTTGAAATGATTGATGTAACACCTATTGGTTTTGACCATTCGATTATGACGCAGAGCATCGGCTCTGGCGTATGGGAAGCGGCGGCAGTTGCCGTAATGCTTGGCTTCCTTGTGTGGACTGTAAAGCTCGCCTTTCAAAGCATCGAATAGCCTGAAGTGCGGGGTAATCTTTCGCAGGTTACTCCGCGCCGGGTGCGATTTTCTGCTTGACAGTGGTATTTTTCAATTGTATGATCAACAAAGCGTGTTTTGAACTCGCTACATCTCATCGGCAGAAGGAGGATTAGAACTATGTCAGTAAAACGTCTCATTATTGGTTCTATTTCCTTGATCTTCATCGTCCTTTTCTTTTCCGGCTTGTTTGCGCCGGGAGGACCGTTGGGCGTTGGTGCAACCAGCCCACTTCGGGTGCTAGATTTTGGCACAATTCTTGGAGCATTCGGCAGAATGGGTAACTTGGCTGATCCTTCGTATGGTTCAGTTGCCGCCAACTTTCAAGGCGTGGGCGGCTCAGGCGCCCGCAACGGCTTTATGTTTGCCCTGACGTTGTTCCCAACAATCATTTTGGCAATTGGCTGCGTAAAGGTTGTTGAATATCTGGGCGGTCTGGAAGTAGCCGAACTGTTGATGCGGCCATTGCTGAAGCCCCTGATGGGCATTCCCGGCACATCTGGTATCCCGATGATTGCCAGCTTGCAGTCCACGGATGCTGGTGCGTCGCTGACAAAGCAAATGAAGGACAGCAAAACCCTTACCAAAAAAGAAACCCTGATTTTCACCGCATTTCAGTTTGCCGCGGGTGCGCCAATCGGAAACTATTTTGCGTCAGGTGCCGCCCTGTTTCCGTTCTTGGGCCCCACCGCAATCGGTGTTCCGTTTGGGATGATTCTCATTTTCAAGGTCGTCGCCGCTAACTTAATGCGCCTTTACCTGATGAAGTTTTACAAAGAAGAAGAGGGGGCAGCATAATGGAAAACAAACTGAAAAAAGGCAACGCTATGGATGCCTTTATCGAAGGTGGAAGAAACGGCTGGAACATTGGTGTTCACTCAACATTGCCGAACGTTCTTATGGCGTTTGCTCTGATTCGGGTACTGGATATTCTGGGGCTTTTGTCTATTATTGAGCGTGTTTTTGCGCCCGTTATGATGATTGTCGGATTGCCCGGAGCCGCCGCTGCGGTGCTTATGGCGGCAGTTATGTCGATGGGCGGAGCTGTTGGGGTGGCGGTCGGCCTTCTTACCACCGGAGCTTTGCAGGAAGGGCGGCACATCGCTATTCTGCTGCCCAGTATTTACCTGATGGGTTCTTTAATTCAGTACATTGGAAGAGTTTGTGGAACTATTGAAATTCCTCCCAAATACTACACCCATCTTATCATTATCTCTATCGTTGTCGCCTTCCTATGTATGTTTGTCATGAATCTCATCGTATAAGGGTGCTATTGCGATGGTCAACGAAAAGAGAATAGTGGGCGAGCTATTCGAGTTGGTTACAATTGATTCCGAAACAAAGCGCGAGCGTACCATTGCGAACGCGCTATTGAAAAAGCTAAAGGATGTGGGGCTGGAAAACGTGCATGAGGACGATTCCGCCGGGGTTTCCGGCTGCGGGGCGGGAAATATTTTCGCGTACCTCAAAGGCAATGTTCCCGGTGTTCCGGCGGTGCTTTTCAACGCCCACATGGATACTGTAACGCCGGGCGTTGGCGTAAAGCCGTCAATCAACGCCGAGGGAAACATCGTTTCCGATGGCAGCACCGTTTTGGGTTCTGACGATAAATCGGGCATTGCCGCAATTATCGAAGCCATTCGCGTGGTACAGGAAAATAAACTTCCCCATGGCGACATTGAAGTGCTGATTACCGCCGGGGAAGAATCGGGGCTGTTGGGCGCTCGTTGTGTAGACCCGAAAAAACTGAGGGCGAAAATCGGCTACTCGCTGGATACCGGCGGGAAAGTCGGCAGTATCAAGGTAAAAGCTCCGGCGAGGAAAATGCTCGCCGCGAACGTGTACGGCACGTCGGCACACGCCGGCGTTGCGCCTGAGAAGGGCGTTTCTGCTATCACCGTTGCCGCAAAAGCCCTTGCCGCAATGCCGCTCGGGCGAATCGATTCCGAAACAACCGCCAATATTGGCGTTTTCAAGGCGGAATCTCCCACCAACATCGTCTGCGACCGCGCCTTTGTCGAAGCGGAAGCCCGCTCGCTGGATAACGCCAAGCTCCAAAAGCAGGCGGACGCGATGCGAAAGGCGTTTGAGGATGCCGCCGCTGAAATGGGCGGGCGTGTCGAACTTGACATCAAAGACGACTGCGCCGCGTTTAATCTGAGTGAAGGCGACTTTGTTGTGGATGTCGCACAGCAGGCGGCGGCGAGAATTGGCAGACCCTGCGAGCTGTTTGCCGCCGGAGGAGCCAGCGATGCCAACGTCTTGAACGGCTTTGGCGTGCCCACGGCGATTTTGGCGTGCGGCTATGCCGATGTCCACTCAAAGGCGGAATGGATTCCTGTCAAGGAGCTCGTTAAACTCGCCGAGATGACACTGGCTATTATTGCGGTCGCCGCAGAAACCGCAGAAAGAAAAACGTAATTTGTATTAAACGGTATCAGGTTTTGCTTGATACCGTTTTAGCTTATTTTTAACCATTATGGAGGTACCAAATGAAAATCGATCCTTCTCTGAAAAACCTTAATGAGCTTTTTCCGGCGGATTTTAGCGAAGACCAAAAGGCCCGCGCCAAAACCCAGTTTTTGAAAAATCTTTCCGCAGAGGCGCATCGCTTTTACGGCGGAAAAATGCAGACCGTTCCCAAAAGCGGGATTTACGGTTTTAACTGGTTCAACGTTTATTACACGCCCGGTGTTTCAAAAATATCGACCAGCATTCGGGAGGACGGCGAC
>WQZT01000203.1 GCA_009780595.1 Treponema sp.
AAAGTTCATCATATCGGCAAACAGTTTGGAAGCTTTGTTGTTTATTTTTTCCATACGAGCTACAGTTTGCGGAACGCATTGCACCTGGTTGGTAATATCCAGCCCCATCATTACAACCGGTACACCGGAACTAAACACAACATACCCAGCTTCGGCATCCGCAAGAATATTAAACTCAGCGGCGGGCGTGGTGTTTCCAAGCTGGTAAGCTCCTCCCATCAGTACGATTTCCTGAATCTTCGGCACAATTTTTGGTTCCAGCCGCATAGCCATCGCAATGTTTGTCAACGGTCCAGTGGGAACCAAGGTAATGTCGCCAGAACTTGCTATAAGTGTATCGATGATAAACTGGACAGCGTGTTCCGCTTCAATCTTTTTGCTTAATGGGGCAAAGACAGGACCATCAAGACCTGTTTCGCCGTGAATATTGGCGGCGACAATTTGCTTCCGCACCATCGGAACGCCCATTCCCGCGTAAACAGGTATATCCAAACCAAGGGTCTGGCAGACATTGAGCGCATTAAAAGTGGTTTTTGCCAAAGTCTGGTTGCCCGCTACAATTGTTACACCCAAGAGATCAAACTTTGGGTGTTTTGCCGCCATCATAATAGCAACCGCGTCATCATGACCGGGGTCGCAATCTAAAATTATTTTACGCTTTTCCATACTTGGTACTCCTTACATAGTGGTTTCTTTTCCGGTCATTGCCGGAACATTCAAAGAACTGCGCAACTTAGAACTTCGTACACTTTTACGCCACAAAGAAACTGAAAGCACAACGATTGTAATAAGATACGGCAGCATCAGCACAAATTGAGACGGCAGCCCAACCGCCTGAAGCCGCGCTCCTAGCGACTGGGTAAAACCGAACAGCAATGTGCTGAACCAGACAAACACCGGATTCGCGCCGCCAAAAAACATAGCCGCCACTCCCATGAATCCGCGTCCGTTCGCCATATTCTCCAGAAAGAGGCGAGAAAATCCCAGCGACAAATACGCTCCGGCAAGTCCGCCCAGTACGCCGGATATAAGCATAGCCTGGTATTTCATAGACATACTGCGAATCCCCGCGGTTTCGGCGGCAAGATAAAAACGCCCTACCGCGCGCAGACGCAATCCCCACACCGTGCGGTAAAAAACAAACCACAACGCAAACACGAGGGCTATTCCTAGAACTTCCATAATCGACCAGTTATTAAACACCTGGTCGAACGCGCTGCCGGATGTTACAAAAGGCAGCGCAATACGCGGGATGCCTACAATATTCGGGCTGATAAAGCTTCCGGTAGCTCCTAAAAACTCGCGGAGCATAAACCGTGTTGATGCCAACGCAAAGAGGTTAATAGCAATGCCTATCGCGGTGATCTCGGCGTGGTATTTAAGATGAGCCGCCGCCATTATCATTGCCATAATAATTCCGGCAACAATCGCGGCTAAAACCGCAAGCATCCAACTGCCGGAATAAAAACTCACGAGGACAGCGACAAATGCACTCATCAGCATAATGCCTTCAGTGCCGATGTTGGTGATGTTCGCCTGCTGGGTTATAGATGCCGACATAGCCGCAAACAGGATCGGCGTTGACGCGCGGACAGTTGCCGAGATCAGCGGCAGCCCAAAAATTTGTTCAAGCATTTATACCGCCTCCCCTTTCAGGCTGTCCTGGTTTTTTGCGCCGCGCCTTTTCTTCATTTGGGAGAAAATTTCAGCGCAGGCAAAAACGATAAACACAGCTATGACAACATCAATAATCGAGCGCGGCACTCCCGAATTGCGATCCATTCCCAACGCGCCGGTTTGCAGCACTGCCAGAAAGAACGCCATAAATGGAACCATCTTCGGATCGTTTTTTACGATGAGAGCTGCGAGCATTCCGTTAAACGCAATGTTGTCGGAAAACCTGTCCAGAAAATGGCGGTAAACTCCCAACACTTCAATTGCTCCGGCTATGCCGCCAAAGCTTCCACTTATCAACATAGCTTTTATTATGGTGCGCTTTGGATTAATTCCGATGTATTCGGCGTGATCAGGGTTAAGCCCTACTGTTTTGAACTCGTAACCAAGTTTCGTTTTGTAAAAAATAAAGAGCAGCGCCGCAACCGCAATAATGGCAATAAACAACCCGGTATTGGCGGAACTGGGCGGAAGTATTCGGGGGAGGACAACATCCGGCGATACTGATGGAGTACGCGGGACGCTCGTTTTGGAACTTAACACTCCAGTAGTTAGATACGAAGTAAAAAGTATTGCCACATAGTTCAGCATAATGGTAGCGCATATTTCGTTTACTCCCCACTTCACTTTCAGGATACCCGGAATAAATGCCCATACCATTCCCACAATCGCGGCAAGCGCAAAACATACCACGATGTGCAGCGGGGCAAAAAGCCCTGCAAAGGTAAACCCCGCCCACGCGGCAGTAATTGCCCCCAAGTACATCTGACCTTCAACACCGACATTAAATATTCCGACTTTAGCCGCGACAACAAACGCAAACGCGGTGAGCAGAATCGGCACAAATCGTGCCAGCGTAGAGCCAAAATTCAGACTGCCGACAAAGGCGCCCCGCAATAGTTCCCTGTAGGCTTCCGCAGGATTATGCCCCATCGCCACCATGAGCAACGTGCCGATAAGCATAGCTGCAACAACCGATACCACGGCGTTTAAATATTTGTTCACGGTGTTGCCCCTTCGTTTCTGCCCATCATAAGAAGTCCGACTTTTTCCTGCGTTGCTTCTTCGGCGGGCATACTGCCGGTTATGCGCCCTTCGTACATAACAACAATGCGATCCGACAGACGGAATATTTCTTCGAGGTCTGCCGAAACAAGCAGGATTCCTTTGCCCTTTGCCTTTTCTTCATTAAGTACGCTCTGTATAAATTCGACAGCTCCAATGTCTACGCCGCGGGAAGGTTGCGCCGCGATGAGAAGTGCACCGCCTGAGTCAACCTCTCGTGCCACGACAATTTTTTGGGCGTTCCCTCCAGAAAGAGCGGATGTTGGGGTGAGCGGATTGGCGGGTCTAATGTCAAACTTTTTGATCAATTGCTCAGTGAGAGCGCGCATCGGAGCTTTTTTGAGAATGCCGTGTTTTGAAAACGGCTCACGGTTTATCTTCACAGCGAGCATATTGTCTACAATATCCATTGCCCGGTTAAGCCCGCGTTTGTTGCGATCATCGGGGATATGGGCAAGCCCCGCCTCGCGCACCGTGCGGGGGGAACGGTTGGTAATATCCGCGCCATTGAGAAACACCCGCCCCTTTTCAACGTTACGCAGCCCGGCAATCGCTTCGATAAGCTCGCCTTGCCCATTGCCGTCGATTCCGGCGATACCAACAATCTCTCCGGCTTGGACATCGAGACTCACCCCTCTGATTTTAGACAGCTCTTTCTCGCCAGAAACCCACACATCCTCGACGCTGAGAACTGTGTTTCCAACATTCGGCTTTTTTCTTTCCGTATCCAAAAACACTTCGCGTCCAACCATCATACGGGCAAGCTCAGATTTATTAGTCAAAGATTTTTCAACGGTATTTACATATTTGCCATGACGCATAA
>WQZT01000204.1 GCA_009780595.1 Treponema sp.
AAGGAACGGGTTTTATGCCAGAAGGACCAGCCGGAGTTGAAGGGCAAGTTACACCCGTGTACCGCGATATGCAAAACCTTTTTGGCAAAGTGGCGCAGGAAACTATACAGGAAAACCGCGAGATTAACGTGCGGAGAACGCAGGAAGAAACTGCCCCGCAAATTGGCCGCCTCACCGTTTCGGTAAACATTGACGGAACGTGGCGCAGGGTGTTTGATGAAAAGCGGCGCCCGGTAATCGCTGAGGATGGTTCGTTGCAAAGGATATACACTGCGGTAAGTAACGAGGATCTCAGCGCAACGCGCGTGCTGATTCAAAATGCCATCGGCTATGATGCCTCCCGCCGCGATTCAGTGTCGGTGCATAATATTACGTTTGATCGTGCCGCGCAGTTCGCCGAGGAAGATGCGGCTTACTTCAGACAAAAACAAATTCAAACAACTATAATAATCTTTCTGATAGGTTTGGTGGTTCTGCTCATCGCGTTTATCGCGGTGCGGGCAATTACAAGGGAAATCGAACGGCGCAAGCGGCTGGAAGCGGAAGAACGCGCTCGGCGCGAAGAAGCGCTCAGACAGCAAGCGTTGTTGCAGGCCGAAGAAGAGGGCATGGACATTTCGATTTCGGTGGAAGAGCGGGCGCGTATGGAGCTGCAGGAATCTGTGGTGAATATGACGCGGGAGCATCCGGAAGATGCCGCCCAGCTTATCCGCACCTGGCTTTTGGAGGATTAAACTATGGCGAAGATTGCGCCAGCATCCGGAGCTGCGGGAGCGGCTGCCGGAAAGAAAAAGGGAGCAAAGGATTACACTGGCCGACAAAAGGCGGCAATTTTTCTCGTTACTATTGGATCAGAAATTTCGGCGGAGATTTTCAAGTACCTTCGGGAAGATGAAATTGAAACACTGACCTTTGAAATCGCGCGGCTTGAAACAATAGACGCCGAACAGAAGGAAACGATTTTGCAAGAGTTTCAGGAATTGATGATTGCAAATCAGTTTATTTCTACCGGAGGTATTGACTTTGCGCGGGAGCTTTTGGAGAAGTCCCTCGGTAGCCAGAAAGCTATTGACATCATCAACCGTCTGACATCGAGTTTGCAAGTGCGGCCGTTTGACTTTATTCGACGCACTGATCCGACGCACCTGTTGAACTTTATCCAGCAGGAACACCCGCAAACTATCGCGCTCATTCTCGCGTTCCTTGAACCAGCGAAAGCGTCGATCATTTTGCAGAACCTTCCCAACGAAGCGCAGAGCGATGTTGCACGGCGTATTGCTACAATGGATCGCACAAGCCCGGAAGTTCTGCGCGAGGTTGAACGCGTGCTGGAGAAAAAACTTTCCACGCTGTCCAGCGAAGATTACTCTGCGGCGGGCGGTGTTGAAAGCATTGTCGAAATTCTCAACCTTGTTGACCGCGCATCTGAAAAGCAAATCATCGAACAACTTGAAGACGAAGACCCCGAACTTGCGGAAGAGATCAAGAAACGGATGTTCGTGTTCGAGGATATTGTTATGCTTGACGACCGCTCTATTCAGAAGGTTATGCGCGAAGTCGATTCGCAGGAATTGGCGAAGGCGCTCAAGAGCGTTGACACCGAAGTGCAGGACAAGATATTCCGCAATATGAGTAAACGCGCATCAGGTATGCTGAAAGAAGATATGGAATATATGGGGCCTGTACGGTTGAAAGACGTTGAGGAAGCCCAGCAGAAGATCGTCTCGATTATACGGCATCTTGAGGATACTGGCGAAATTGTTATCGCACGCGCCGGAGAGGACGAGCTTGTTGTTTGATACTTCGTGTTTGATGCTGCGTATTACTATGTACTACGCAGTATTGTAACACTTCATTTTAGGAGTTTATATGGCGAGGGCAGTGTTTAGGCTTGGTGAAATCGCGGTAAGCGAAGAAAAAATTACTCTTGCGCCTCCTACCGCTTTTCCCGAGCTGGCGCACTTGGTCAAGGTTGAAAGTGATTCTGTAAGTCCTCTGGAGGTTATCGAGGAGTATTCCGGGCCAACGGCGGATCAGTTGCGTCAAGAGGCGGAGCTATTTCGATCCCACTGGGAAACAGAAAAGGCAGCGATGATCCGCGCCGCTGAAAACGAAGCGGAACAAATTGTTCACAATGCAACCGAGGCAGCCGCCCGAGAAACAGAGCGCGCAACTGACGAGGCGGCGGCGGCACAACGCAACGCCGAAGCTGAAGCGGAAAAAATTATCGCCGAGGCAAACGAAAAAGCCAGGCAGGTGCTTGACGAGGCGAAAGCCGAAGCTGAAGCGGGCAAGAAGGAAGCTGAAAACTCCGGTCGTGAAGCGGGGCGTGAAGAGGGATTTGCCGAAGGAAAGGCGGAATCGGATCGCCTCATCGAAAGAATGCAGACGGTGCTGGAACGCGCGCAGAGCAAGCGCACGGATATTCTTGAGCAGACGGAGCAGGAGATTATCAACCTTGTACTTCTTATTGCCCGCAAAGTTGTCAAGGTAATTTCGGAAAACCAGCGGAACGTTATTACATCGAATGTTGTACAAGCATTGCGGAAGGTGAAGGGTAGGGGGAACATTCTTCTGCGGGTGAATATCGCCGATCTGAAACTTACAACTGAGCATACCAAAGATTTTATCAGCCTTGTGGAAGGAGTAAAGTCTATTCAGGTTGTCGAAGATTCTTCGGTGGATTCAGGCGGTTGTATTATCGAAACGGATTTTGGCGAAATCGATGCCCGCATTGCAAGCCAGCTTGCCGAACTTGAAGCAAAGATTCTGGAAATTTCCCCGATTAGGTCTAAGCCAAAAACCGCCCCCTCATCGGGCGCACCTTCTGCTGGCGCATCGTCAAATGGCGCACCAGCCGCTGCATCGTCCGCTGAATAAAACGGAGATACAAAATGAGCAGCGTTTTTGCAAAGTATATCGAAACAACGGACAAGCTCGATCCGATTAAGTGTGTGGGACACGTCATTGGTGTTCAAGGCATTTTAATCGAAAGCCGCGGCCCGCAAGCAATCATCGGCGAAATATGCCGCATCGAAATGAACGACAGTTATTCGCCGACCGGAAAAAAAATCGTGCAGACCGAAGTTGTAGGATTAAAAAACGATGTCGTTCAGCTTATGGCGTACGATGAAATAGACGGCATCGAAATCGGCTGCCGTGTTATCGCATCGGGTTCGCGCCTTGATGTGGCAGTTTCGCCGAAACTCCTGGGGCGCATCGTCGGCCCCACCGGAAAACCGGCGGACGGCAAAGGCGACATTGAGTCTCCCCTGCGCTACCCGGCACTTGCCGCGCCGCCCGATCCCTACCGCCGCCCCCGCATTACCGAACGCATCAGCACCGGCATCCGCGCCATCGACGGGCTTTTGGCAGTAGGGCGCGGGCAGCGGCTTGGCATCTTCGCCGGCTCGGGCGTTGGCAAGTCAACCCTGCTGGGAATGATTGCCCGCAACACGAGCGCGGATGTAAACGTCGTTGCCCTCATCGGCGAGCGCGGCAGGGAAGT
>WQZT01000205.1 GCA_009780595.1 Treponema sp.
CCCCCGCTGGCATTACAAACGTATCGTCTGCGCCAATAAACACGCTTGCAGGTGAAATGCTCCATTTGTCAAACTCATAACCGGCTTGCTCCGTTCCACGTGTCAGCTGTACCGTCGTCTTGATAATTGCCGTCGGTTTATCTGCCGCACTCCCCGAGCCGCCAGTACCATCTGCAACGGTGATATTGTAATTAACCGCATTCCACTTCGCCGCTATAACTACATTCGCAGCGGGCATGGTAAACGTGTCATCATTGTTAATTGTTAACCCTTGCGGCTGAACAACTTCCCACCCAAAAAATGTAATGCCAACCTCGTGCGAGCCGCGTGTCAGCGTTATCGAATCCCCAAAGTTTGCCGTCTGCTGGCTTGCCGCAGTCCCTGTGCCGCCGTTTGAGTCTACCATAATCGTGTAGTCAGTTTTCTTCCACGTCGCTGTTACTTCCACATTATCCGCGGGCATTGCAAACGTATCGTCTGCGCCAATCACCACGCCTGCAGGCGAAACCGCCCAAGCGTCAAACTCATACCCGGTGTCCGGTGTTCCCCGTGTCAGCTGTACCGCCTCCGTTACGGTTGCCGTAGTTTTATCTGCCGCAGCCCCCGAGCCGCCAGCACCATCGTTCACGGTGATAGTGTAAGGAATCGCATCCCACACCGCTGTTACTTCCACCTTCGCAGCAGGCATCGTAAACGTATAATTATCGTTAAACGTACCATCATCGTTAATGATTAAATCAGGCGGCGCAACAACATCCCATTTAACAAACGTATAGCCCGGATACATGCCGTGCTTGAGCGTTATCACCTCATCTTCTGTTGCCGCGATTTTTCCCGCCGTCGCGCTCGGAGCGCCGCCTGAGTTCACCGTGATGCTGAACGCATCTTTGATCCACACAGGGAGTATCTCCACCTCTCCGTCGGGCATAATGAACGTATTGTCCTTTTCGATAACCAGGTCAACAGGTTTGACAATCTGCCAGCCGCCAAAGGCGTAACCAGGGCGGTCGGCAATGGTGAGCTGAATCTTGTCGCCTTTCATTGCGATGTTGGGGCTTGCCGTAATACCCGAATCTTCCGCGAAGGAAATAGTATAAATCCCAGGCTCGTACGGCGTCTTGCCGCACGATGCAAAGGCAAGACCTAACAATGTGAACGCGGCAAAGGCAAGCAAGGCCTGCCGCACCGAGATAGTGTGTTTCTTATAGATGCTCGCAATACTGTTGTTCATAAAACACTCCTTATTGCGATCCCCTCCGGTAAAGGCGGGGATCAACGCAGACTTAAGTTTGTCAGACTTCAGTCTGGAATTACCCGCCCATACGGGCAAGGTTATATAAAGGCAGAGCACGTGCGTTGGGGTAAAAAACCTGTGGCACGGCATCCGCCTGAATACCTAGAGTAGAGAAACAATGCAAAAAACGTGAAAAATAACGAAAAACGTGTGAAAAATGATGAAAAAGATCAAAAAATGATGGAATTCGTAAAAAAAGACTAGACGAAGGAAGAGCGTTTTTGTAAAATTTTTGCGTGCTTGCGTGCTTGCGTGCGGGAGTAGCTCTGCGCTGGTGGCTGCCCGCTGTTCTGCTGTGTTGTCATCATCCACTGTTTTTTTATTACTTTTATCATAAAGATAGTGTACCAGACAATTAAAACAAGATCAACAAAAAAATACACAAAATCGTAATAAAATCATACAGCGGAAGCAGACCCGCGCTCCCTCGTAAGGTAATTTCCCGCATGAAGTTTTCCTCCAGTAAATGCAGGGAATTCTTCGCGCTTTTTTGAAGAAATTCGCAAATTTATGCTTGACAATATAAACGTTTGTATAATATTATCAATTAAGAATAATTACCAACTAGGAGGAATTATTATGTCATTAATTGGCAAAAAGATAGAAAGTTTCAAAGTTGAAGCTTTTGTAGACGGTAAGTTCAGATCGGTTACTGATGCGGACTTGAAGGGAAAATGGTCGGTGTTTGTGTTTTATCCGGCGGACTTTACATTTGTATGCCCGACGGAGCTTGGCGACTTGGCTGACAAGCACGAAGAGTTCAAGAAAGCGGGTTGCGAAGTGTTCAGCGTTTCGACTGACACGCACTTTGTCCACAAGGCGTGGCACGATGCATCTCCCACAATTAAAAAAATCAAGTACGCGATGCTGGCAGATCCAAACCACACGTTGTCCACTATGTTCGGAGTGCTAATTCCGGAAGCCGGGCTTGCTCTGCGCGGTTCGTTCATCGTCAATCCGCACGGCGAAATTGTTTCCTATGAAGTAAACCAGCTTGGTATCGGGCGCGATGCCAGCGAGTTGCTCCGCAAGCTTCAGGCGGCGAAGTTTGTTGCCGAACACGGCGATCAGGTTTGCCCCGCGAAGTGGAAACCGGGCGAGGAAACTCTGAAGCCGGGCATTGATCTGGTAGGCAAGCTCTAAAAATATCACTGGGGTTGCCGCGTGCGCGTGCTACGGTTTACTTGTGCGGCAATCCCATTTTTATGTGCAGGAGAAAATGTATGGATACGTTGTATGATCTTATCGTAATTGGCGGCGGACCTTCGGGCTACAGCGCGGCGATTTATGCGGCGCGGGCGAAGCTGAAAACCTTGCTCATCGAGCGTTCCGATCTTGGCGGTCAGATAAAAATCACGTCTGATGTAGTTAATTACCCGGGCATTCCGTTTATCAGCGGGAAAGATCTGATGGAGAAAATGAAAAAGCAGGCGGAAGGCTTTGGGGTGGCTTTTGTTACCGATGAAGTTGTTTCTGTCGATTTTTCCAGGGATATAAAAGAACTCAAAACAAAGTTTAATGAAACGTACCGCGCTGTCGGCGTTGTCATTGCAACGGGCGCAAAGCCCCGCAGTCTGGGGTTTGAGGGCGAAGCTGAATTTTCAGGGCGCGGCGTTGGCTTTTGCGCGACCTGCGACGGCGAGCTTTTTGAGGGTAAGGATATTTTTGTTATCGGCGCGGGTTTTGCCGCAGCGCAGGAGGCGATTTTCCTGACTCGCTTTGCCAGAAAAGTTACCGTGATTGCCCGCGAGCCTGAGTTTACCTGCGCGAAAACTCTCGGCGATAAGGTGCTCGCCAACGACAAAATTGAAGTGAAGTTCCACACTGAAGTGGTGTATATACGGGGAACGAATGTTCTGAAAGAGGCAAAGTTCATCAACAATCAAACCGGGGAAACGTGGATTCATCATGTCAAAGAAGAAGATAATACGTTCGGGGTGTTTGTCTTTGTTGGATACGAGCCGATAAGCACGATTTTCAAAGGTCATGTTGAAATGGATAAGCAGGGCTACATCTTGACGAACGATGATATGCAGACTAATGTTCCCGGTGTTTACGCGGCGGGCGACATCCGTCCCAAACGTTTGCGCCAGCTTGTAACGGCAACGTCTGACGGTGCGATTGCGTCAACCGCTATTGAAAAATATATCGAGGATAAAAAGCACGAGCTGGGGATCAAAGTTGAAAA
>WQZT01000206.1 GCA_009780595.1 Treponema sp.
CGCTTTAATCCCAATAAAACGCTCATCGACCCGTACGCGAAGGCGCTGACCAGTCTTTCCGGCTGGGCTTTGAAAACCTGCACCGGCTACGAAATTGGCGCGGAGTCCGGCGATCTTTCGTATTCATACACGGATGATATGTCCTCGCAACCCCGCTGTATTGTGATTGATGACGACTTCGACTGGCAAGGCGATTTGCCCCTGAACTACCCGCTGCGTTTCAGCGTTCTGTACGAAACCCACGTGCGCGGTCTTACCCGCCATCCCGATTCTGGTGTGAGCGCGCCGGGGACATACAAGGGTGTTATCGAAAAAATCCCGTACTTTAAGGATTTGGGGATCACGAGCCTTGAATTTCTCCCGATACAGGAGTTCAACGAAAACGAGCTTTCTACGCAGAACCCCAAAACCGCGCAGCCGCTGGTAAATTATTGGGGCTATTCCACCGTCGCATTTTTCGCGCCGAAAGGTTCGTACGCGAATGATAGCAGCCCCGGCGCTCAGGTGCGCGAGTTCAAAGAAATGGTGCGCGAGCTTCATAAGGCGGGGCTTGAAGTGATTCTCGACATCGTGTTTAACCACACTGCCGAAGGCAGCGAGCTGGGGCCGACGTTTTCGTTTCGCGGGCTGGACAACAGCGTTTACTATATGCTGGATAACAATCGGCGGTACTACAAAAATTATTCCGGTTGCGGCAACACGGTCAACTGCAACCATCCGGTGGTTCGCACGTTTATCATCGACTGTCTGCGCTACTGGGTTGTCGAGATGCACGTTGACGGTTTCCGTTTCGACCTCGGCTCGATTTTAGGGCGGGATGAAAACGGGCAGTTGATGGAAAATCCGCCTGTGCTGCAGCGCATTGCCGAGGACCCGATTTTGCGGAATACAAAAATTATCGCGGAGGCGTGGGATGCTGGCGGCGCGTACCAAGTTGGCTGGTTTCCCGGCGGGCGCTGGGCGGAATGGAACGACCGTTTCCGCGACGATATGCGTCGTTACTGGCGGGGCGATTCCAAACAGGCGCGGCACTTGGCAACGCGGCTGTCCGGCTCCAGCGATCTGTACCTGCGGGACGGGCGCAAGCCGTTCCATTCGGTAAACTTTATCACTAGCCACGACGGTTTTACCCTGCGCGATCTCGTTTCCTACCAGAACAAGCACAACTTTGAAAATGGCGAGAATAGTCGCGACGGCGGCGATCACAACATCAGCGCCAATTACGGTGTTGAAGGGCCGACAACGAAAGCCGCCATCGAAACGTTGCGCTTCAGGCAGATGAAAAACTTTATCGCCTCGATGATGGTTTCGCTGGGAACGCCGATGCTGCTCGGCGGGGACGAAATGGGGCGCACGCAGGGCGGCAACAACAACGCTTATTGTCAGGACAACGAAATCTCGTGGTACGACTGGTCGCTGTTGACCGAGAACGCCGACCTGTACCGTTTCGCCAAAGAGATGATCGCCTTCCGCCGCCGTCATCCGGGTTTTATGCGCCCTGAGTTTTACACTGGCAGGGACGGCAATTACAACGCCATTCCCGACATTATCTGGTTTGACGAAAACGGCTCATCTCCCGAATGGGACGAGATTTGCCCCTGCCTCGCGATGAAGGTGTACGGCAGCAAGGCGGAAGTTTTGGCGGATAAAGACGACAACGATTTTTTCATTATGTTTAACGGCGGCGGCGCGGATGTGAACTTCAAAGTGTGCGAGCCGCCGAACGGCAAAACGTGGGTGCGGGCAGTGGACACCGCGCTTCCGTCCCCGAATGATATTCTGCTTCCAGGCAGCGAGGCGGAACTGAAAAATCATTCGGCGTATCGCTTGAAACATCACAGTATGGTGGTGCTTATTTCGCGGTCAATACAAAAGACTAGTAAAAGATAAATACAAAAAGGTTGACATACGTTATGGAAGAAAACAGTTTTATTTTCGGCGTGGACTTAGACGGAGTCGTCGGCGATTTTTACGGGGCGATGCGGAAGATCACCGCCGACTGGTTGGACAAGCCGCTAGAATCCCTCACGGAGGACGTTAGCTTTGGACTTGACGAGTGGGGGATTAAGGAGTACGGCGGCTACGAACGGCTGCACCGTTTTGCCGTAACGCAGCGCAACCTGTTTCGGGATATGCTGCCGATTAAAGATGCTCCGGCGGTGCTGCGGAGAATATCGAGCAGCGGCATTCGTATTCGCATTATCACGCATCGGCTTTTTCTGAAATATTCGCACCGCACTACGATAACGCAAACGGTGGACTGGCTTGACTCGTGGGACATTCCCTACTGGGATCTTTGTTTTATGGCGGACAAGGGCGCGGTCGGGGCGCATATATACATCGACGATTCGCCGTCTAACATAAAGCGTCTGCGGAACCAGGGCTGCAACACGATAATTTTTTCGAACTCCACAAATCGCGATCTTCCCGCTCCCAGAGCCGAAACGTGGCAGGAAGTTGAGCGCCTTGTGATGGACTCGCTGGCAGACTGGCAGACTGGCACGCGCAACATGTTTGTATGAGTGCGCGTGCGGGTTTAAGTTTAAGCGATGTCTAATATTGTCCTTGCAACAATTAACGCAAAATGGATTCACCCTTCGCTGGCGTTGCGCCTGTTGAAAGCCAATCTTGGCGCACTGCAAACATCCTGCCAGATTTTGGAGTTTGCCCTCCGCCAGCCGTTGAGCGAAAAGATTGAGCCAATTCTCGCCGCGCGCCCGCGCCTGTTGGGATTTTCGGTTGCCATTTGGAATCATAAGGCAACGCTGGAACTGCTTGAGATTTTATCGAGCAAGTGGGCAAGCCTTGATCTGCCAGCAGAAAAGCCGCTGGTAGTTTTAGGCGGGTCTGAAGTTTCGCTGTTACCAAACGACGCGGAGATTTTTCGCTACGCTGATTATATTATTCGCGGCGAAGGCGAAGAGCGCTTTCGTCTACTCTGCAGCCGCGTGTTTGCGGGAGAAGGAGGCGTAGTTGTTGACCGCTCGTTTGTTAATGGTGAGTGCGCCAGTGCAGCCGTTGCCGATGTGAACACAATCGCTTCGGCGTATCATCTTTACACAGACGAGGACTTGCACAAAAAGCACGTTTATGTTGAGTCATCGCGCGACTGTGCCTTTGGCTGCGAGTATTGTCAGGAATCCACAAAACAAGGACAAACTCGTGGTGTGCGGGAATTTCCAATGGAGCCGTTTTTGGCGGAGATGGGAACGCTGATAGATCGCGGCGCACAGAAGTTTAAATTTCTCGACCGAAGCTTTAACTTCAATGTAAAGCGCGCTGTGCAGATCATGGAGTTCTTTCTGGAACGAATTGCATCTCGCCGGATTAAAGATGCAAATGAAGCTCCGCCGTTCTGCGTACTTTTTGAAATGCTCCCCTTTCGCTTTCCGCCGGAACTGCGCGAAGTGATCCGCCGTTTCCCGCCCGGCAGCCTTCGGCTCGAAATCGGAATCCAGACATTTAATCC
>WQZT01000207.1 GCA_009780595.1 Treponema sp.
TAAATAATTCCCCGAATCTCAGCGATGTTGCCAAGTCCATGTTTGGCGGCGTATTGTGCCAGCCCGTCAATGACATCCAGCGCGAGAGCCGGGCGGATAAAACTGCCCGTTCCGATTTGAATAACGGTTGCGCCCGCCATAATGTACTCAACGGCGTCCTGCCAGTTGGAAATGCCGCCCATTGCCATCACGGGAATGGAAACCGCTTTGGCAACCTGATGAACCATACGCAGAGCAATAGGCTTGATGGCGGGGCCAGAAAGTCCCGCGTAGATGTTGTTAAAGACGGCTTTCCTGTTTTTAATGTCGATAGCCATCGCCAAAATTGTGTTCACCATCGAGATAGCGTCCGCGCCTTCCTCTTCCACGGCTTTCGCCAGGGCGACAATATTTTCCGCGTTGGGGGAAAGTTTCACCGCCAGCTTGTGCTTGCACACCGCACGAACCTTTCGCACAACTTCGCGGGCGCTGTCGGCACTCGTGCTGAAGTTCGCTCCGCCAGATTTTATGTTGGGGCAGGAAATGTTCAGCTCAAGTATATCAATATACACACTGTTCAGCATCGTTACGCCCTCAACAAAATCTTCGATAGAATATCCGCCCAGGTTGACGATGTTCACAATGTCCTTGCTGTTCAACCAGTCAAGATGCTGTTCGATGAAACCTGCCACGCCGGGGTTTTCAAGCCCGATGCTGTTCAGCACTCCGCTCGGCGTTTCCCACACGCGGATGCCGTCGTTGCCGGCTCTGGCGTGCAGGGTCAAGCCTTTCGATGAAATGCCGCCCAGCCGCTCGATGTCGAAAACCTCGTTCGGTTCCTTGCCGAAACCGCAGGTGCCGGATGCCAAAACCACCGGGTTCTTGAACTGTATTCCGCACAATTCTGTCTGCAACGGGTTATTCATAACCGAACACCTCCTCTCCGCTGAAAATGGGGCCGTCTTTGCAAACCTTCTTGTTACCGCTCTTGGTTTTGCAGTTGCACACAAGGCACGCGCCGATACCGCACGCCATGCGACTTTCGGTTGACACAATGAGGCGGTTTGCCACTCCGGCTTTCTCACATTTATCGTACAGGGTTCTCATCATTTTCTCCGGGCCGCAGGTCAGGATGTGATCGTAAGCTTCAGGCGAGATGTCATCGGTGATGTATCCGCCCACGTTGACTTTCACCCTGTCCGCCACCCGGCAGAATTCTTCCACGAGAACGGCTTCCCGCTTAAACCCCAGATATATGTGGATCGCGGTGTTTGGGCTGGCTGCCCGGAGTTGCTTCGCCGCCAAATACAGCGGGGCGATTCCGACACCGCGCCCGATCAGGGCGATTTGCCCGCTTACAACGGGAAAGGTGTTGCCCCACGGGCCTTGCTGGTCAATGTCTGCCCCTGCTTGCAGCGCGGCAAATATCTCCGTGCCTTTGCCAACCACCTTGTAGAAAAACGACACGCTGTGTCCGTCAGCATCAAAAACGCTGAGCGGGCGGGACAGCACGGGGTAATCACCCCATGCCCGCAGCATATAGAACTGCCCCATCCGCACATCGCCTGAATGTTCTACCTTCATCAAATAGAACTCATTGGACAGCCGTTGATTCGATATAACCTTCGACATAACAATCTTCCTTAGACATTAGACAGACTTCAGACGTTAAACTGCGGAGAAGAATTTTTCCTCTACGCGGGAATTATCCCGGTTTTTCAATGCCAGCGACACGCCAACAACCAGCACAATGTTGATTGCAAACGCCCACATAAAACCCGGCCAGCCGAACGGAGAGAGCCTGAGAATACGGGTGGCGAAGAGGATTATCGTTCCAACGGTAAGACCCGCGATAACGCCTTCTTTTCGAGCGCCTTTCCAGTACAGCCCGGCGACAAAGGGCGGGGCAAGCTGCGCCAGCCCGGTGTACGCGACATCCTGCACAACCTGAACCAATGTTTGCGGCGGGTTTAACGCTATGCCGCTTGCGATCATTGTCATCACCAAAACAATGATTCGGGAAATAAGAATGTTTTGCTTATCGGATATTTTTGCTTTCCGCCCGTACAGGATAATATCCTGCGAGACAATTTGGGATGTTACCAAAAGCATCGCGGTCATTGTGGAAACTCCCGCCGACATTGCGGCAGCCAGAATGAACACAACGATGAGCCAATGCGCGTGCCGGGTCATCATCAGCGGAAGGATGTTGTCGGCGGCGGTTACGTCTGCGGGGTTAATCAACTGATGTCCGGCGAAGCCAACAAACATAGCGGCAAAGCCGTAAATCAGCACTTGCGAAACGGGAATGCTGATCGCCGAGCGGGACAAGGCTTTCTCGTCTTTCGCCATAAGGGAAACTCTCCACACGTGGGGGCAGAGCCAAATCCCGAATGGAAGAACGATAAACTGCATAATCCAATATTGGTTGCCGTACAGCCCTCGTGGTCCTGGGCGGCTGAGCAGAGCAGGAATGGACTCCGCGGTATTTTGGAACAGCGCCTGAATGCCGCCAACCGGCCTCAGCGCAACCCACGCCGCCACGAGAATTCCGGTGAGCAGGATTATTGCCTGAATCGCGTCAAGCAGAACAATTCCTTTCGCCCCGCCTATTATTACATACAGGAGGGAGAAAATGACAGGGATCAAAATGGCTATGTTGTACGGAACCGCGCCGCCGCTGAGAACTGCCAGAGCACGGGCAGTGCCAACGTACTGCATCGCGAGGAACACCATTGTCATCACAACCGAGATGATGGAGGCAAGCACTTTCATGTACGGGCTATCGTAGCGGTCGGCGAAATAGTCCCCAATGGAAAGGTAGCCGTTTTTCTTTGCCAGCTTGCGGATTTTGTTGCCGAAGTACAGCACCATCAGCGCAACCCACACCTGGCTCAAGACCAGCACCATAAACGAAACGCCGTGAGTGTAGTACATTCCCGGAGCGCCCAAAAAGGCGAAGGTGCTTTGCACAGCGGCAATCATAACCAAGGGCAACAGGATCGCGCTCACGCCGCGTCCAGCGAGAAAGAAGCTCACGGCGTTTTCGGCTATTTTCTTTTTCCGCCCGTTGGCAACCGTGATTACCAGCATGAAGGTCAGATACGCCAGAACAATTACAACACTGATTAAACCTTTATTCATCGCCTTCACCCTCTTTTTTGGAAGTCTTGACAAAGTGCCGCGCAACGCACAGCACAAACGTTAAGTTGACAAACATTAGTATCCACCAATACGCCAACTGTAGCGGCAACCAACCAAACAGCAACCGCATACTACCCGAATCAAAAGACAGCGGCACCATAGCCAGCAACAAGAGAACAACAAAGATTGGGATAATAACTTTGTTTTTCATTCCGTATCTCCTCCTGATAAAACTTTAAGCGCGATATACAACACGCCCGTTACA
>WQZT01000208.1 GCA_009780595.1 Treponema sp.
AAAAACCCGTTGTACCAGCACGGCAAACAACGGCGCGGTAACAATCGAAAGGAGCGTGCTGACGAAAACTATCCCGGACGCCAGCGTGCTGTCCCCGCCGTATTTGTCCGCCAGTATGGGCGTGGTTGCGCCCGCCGGCATTGCGCTCATAATGATCGCAATGCCTGAAACCATTGGCGCGGGGCGCAGGGCGAGCAAAACGCCCATCACCACAAGCGGGAGCAGCAGGAGGCGGATAAACGTATAGTACACTGTCAGGTGCGACACAACTTTTCGCGGATCGACTGCCGCAAGGATCGCGCCGATTACCAGCATTGACATCGGGATGGTGCAACCGCCGAGACTGAACAGCAGCCGTTCCAGCAGAAGCGGCGCTCTAAAACCTGCCACCATCATCGCAAGCCCAATGTAGGTTGCAATCAGGCAGGGATGCAGCACCGCTTTTTTCATGTTTCCCGCGCTGCCTGTGAAAATCGCAAGCCCGGCAGTCCAGACGGCAATACGCATCGGCAGTACGTACACCGCCGCATACGGCAGCGCCTCGGTGCCAAAAATGCTTTCCACTACGGGGTTGCCGAGAAAGGTGGCGTTGGAGACAATCGTGGCGTACAGCAAAACTTTTCGCTGCTCCGCTCCGGCGCGTCTGTACAACAGCAGGGAAAGAACGAAACTGAGCGCCATAACCCCAACGGCAACTGCCAGCATAATTGCCAGCGCAGGGAGTTTGGAGCGGTCAGAGCTAAAAAACGAATGCAGGATGTTGCAGGGGAGAAAAACAAAAAGAATAAGGTTTGTCATCGTAGCGCGGGCGTTCACATCCACGATGCGAGTTTTCGCGGTTATCCAACCGACCAGCATGAGGCAGACGAGAAACAATTGCACTAGTAGCATATTATTAAAGTCGATAGTGATCCTATTCCTTGAATGCCTTATTTTCTTGATATAGTATAGCAGCGTATGGAAGAAAGTCAAGCAAAAATCAAACAGGATAAACAATGATAATGTTCCTTTTTTTGTTGCAGGAATTATCAATTGAACAAGTATGCACTATGCAGTATAATTGAATACAAGGAGACTAAATATGCCTTTGCTGCAAGTGAGGGACTTTCCCACAGAATTGTACGAGAAACTATCGAGGGTGGCGGATGCTGAAAACCGCAGTGTTCCCCAGCAGACTATTGTCCTTTTGAAAAATGCTCTGGTCGCCGACACGGATCCAAGAAAACGGCGGGAATCCGTGCTGCGTGAAATCGACAACTTTGGTATGGAAGGTGCGAACACTTTTCCCGATCCGGCGCAGATGACAAGAGAAGATCGCGACCGATGACCGTAGTGTTGGACTGTAGCGCGGCAATTGAAATTGTGTTGAAAAGGGAAAATGGAAAGCAACTTGGGGAACTTGTCGGTGCCGCTGAGAAAACAGTTAGCTCCGAGCTGTTTAGAATTGAAGTTGCGAATGTTGTAAGCAAATATTATCGTGGTAACTATATTAAAAAATCCGAATGCGACAAAATAGTAGAATTTGCTGAAAACTTGGTTGATGAATTTATACCGATAGAAGAAAACCATCTGGAAGCAATGCACGAGGCAATTCGCCTCTGTCATTCAGCCTATGATATGCTGTATCTAACTCTTGCGCGGAGAATAGGGGCGACACTTGTAACGCTGGACCGAAGGCTCAATGCGATTGCGGAGAAAGAAGGAATCGGCACTGTGCATGTTTGATTTGTACGTGGCTATCTAACAACGACTTGCGATTGATCCTGGGCCGAATCGGACGGCCGACCTGCCGCTTAGGAGGCGGCCGCTCTATCCACTGAGCTACAGGACCCGGTTACTTAACCCAATAATATAGAACAACAAATATATTGTCAACATGCTTGATAATTGTTACTCTATATGTATGGTCAGACGAGTTTACGTTGAAAAGAAAAGTGGGTTTGATATTGAGGCGCGGCGGCTGGGCGCGGAGCTTGCCGATTTTCTGGGTGAGAAGCAGCCTGAACTGCGGGAGCTGGCGGGCGTGAGGATACTCAAGCGGTATGACGCGGAGTATCTTGACCAGGCGCAATTTGCCGCCGTTACCGAGGCGGTGTTTTCCGAACCGCAGTGCGACAGCGTTTTTTACAGCGCGGAAGTTCCGGCTAAGAGCGGCGAGCGTTATTTCGCCGTTCAGTACGCTGGCGGTCAGTACGACAGCAGGGCGGATTCTGCCGAGCAGTGCGCCGAGCTTGTTACCGGAGTGCGGCCTAAAATCAAAACCGCCGTTGTCTATGTTTTTGATGGCGCGCGCGCGCCGCTTTCCGATGCTGCCTTAAACGAAGTGAAAAAATATATGATTAACCCGGTGGATTCTGTTGAGGCGTCTGCCGCGCTGCCCGACCGTCTTGATGAAAGCAAATCTGTGCCGTCGGATGTTCCCGCCGTGCCGGACTTTGCCCGCTCTGCCCGCCAGTACGGGCTTGCTATGACGGGGGATGATCTTCTGTTCTGCCAGGATTATTTTGCTCGCGAAGGGCGAGAGCCGACGCTGGCGGAATTGTGGGTTCTGGATACGTATTGGTCTGATCACTGCCGGCACACAACGTTCAACACGATACTGAAAGAAATTAATGTTGATAACGAAAGCGGCAGCACAAACAGCGGTGTTGCCAAAGCGCTGGCGTTGTACGAAGAGCTCCGCCGGGAAGTGTACGGCGAAGCGGCGCAGAACCGGAAGCGGAGCTTGATGGATATTGCGACCATCGGGGCGAAGGCACTGAAAAAGCGCGGGCTTGCTGGCGATGTTGATGATTCGCCTGAGGTGAACGCTTGCACGGTGAAAGTTACGGCGGAGTTTGCCGCCGCCCCGAGCGAACCGTGGTTGCTCTTGTTCAAAAACGAAACGCACAATCACCCCACGGAAATCGAGCCGTTCGGCGGGGCTGCAACTTGTTTGGGCGGTGCGATCCGCGATCCGCTTTCCGGCCGGGCGTACGTTCATCAGGCGATGCGCGTTTCAGGCGGCGGCGATCCCCGCGTCTGTCTTGCGGACACGTTGCCGGGAAAACTGCCGCAAATAAAAATTGCCCGCGAAGCGGCGGCGGGCTATTCGTCGTACGGCAACCAAATCGGGCTTGCCACCGGGCAGGTGGCGGAGTTTTACCACTCGGGATTTACCGCCAAACGGATGGAGCTTGGCGCGGTGATTGGCGCGGTTCCCGAAGCGTGGGTGCGGCGGGAAGAGCCTGTGCCGGGCGATGTGGTGATTCTTGTCGGCGGCAAAACCGGGCGTGACGGCATCGGCGGCGCGATTGGTTCCTCGAAAGCGCAGTCGGGGGACTCTGTGGAGAACTCAGGCGCGGAGGTGCAGAAGGGGAACGCCGTGGAAGAG
>WQZT01000209.1 GCA_009780595.1 Treponema sp.
ATCCAGATACGCCGTTGTTGGTAGTGCCGCTCCCTTGCGGGGAACGAGGGCTCCGGTGGGGCAGGTGGAGATGCACAGGCCGCAACTGGTGCAGCTCTTGTCGTCGCCGAGCGGCATGCTGAAGGGCGGTTCAACGGCGGTGTCGAAGCCGCGGCCGACGAAGCCGAATATGCCGCTGCCTGTTTCGGTGCAGATTCGTACGCAGCGGGCGCAGAGGATGCACTTGTTTTTGTCGCGCACGATGTATTCGTGGCTGTCGTCTATCGGGTGCGCGGCAGCAGAGATTCCGCCGCTGAAGGCGAACTGGTCGGCGTTGTAGACGGTGGCGTACTCCCTGAGTTTGCAGTCGTCGGCATCGGCGCAGCCACATTCGAGGCAGCGTTCCGATTCGAGTTTGGCTTCTTCCTCCGACATTCCCAGTTCAACTTCGGCGAAGCTGTTGCGGCGCTGCTCTTTTGTCAGCATCGGCATCGCCGTTTTTGGGGTCTTTTTTACGTTGTGGATTGACGCGGGATCAATCTCACGGTAATCCTTTGCTTTGATGTGGTTGTACAGCACGGGCGGCAGGCTGATGGCGTGCCCCTGCATGTATTGGGACATTGCCATCGCTGCCCGCTTGCCGCCTGCAATTGCCTGAATTGCGGTTTTCGGCCCGGTTACAGCGTCTCCGGCGGCAAACACGCCGTCTATGTTTGTCATCATTGTTGCGATGTCGGCGATGAGGCGGTCGCGGTTGAGGGCGACATTGCAGGTGTCGTTTATAAAGCTCAAATCCTGCGTCTGCCCGATGGCGGAAATGACATAGTCAAACTCCGTGTCATACTCGGAGCCTGCAACGGGGCGCGGTGAACGTCTGCCGGATGCGTCAGCTTCGCCGAGTTCCATCCGCGTCAGTTTCAGCGTAACTTTGCCGCCGTTTTGGCTGACGCCTGTCGGATTTGTCAAAACCTGGAACTGTACGCCTTCTTCCTGCGCTTCGTGTATTTCCATTTCATCGGCGGGCATTTCGACAATTGTTCTGCGGTAGATAAGGCTCACGCTTGCCGGGGAAAGGCGGATAGCGCTACGGACGCAGTCCATCGCGGTGTTGCCGCCGCCGACTACGGCGATTTTCTTGCCGGAAAAGTCCGGCTGCTTGCCCCGCGTCAGAGCGCCGAGGTAGTCCACGCCGATCAGAACATTGCCGCAAGTTTCCTCGCCGGAGATGCCGAGCGGGAAACCTTTCTGCGAGCCGGGTGCGAGGAGGATCACGCTAAAGCCGTCAGCTTTCAGGCTTTGCGCGGTAATGTCCTTGCCGAACTCGGTGTTGTATACGATGGTTACACCGAGCGAGGCGATGATGTCGATTTCCGCGTCAAGGGTTTCGCGCGGCATGCGGTACGAGGGGATTCCGTAGCGGAGCATTCCGCCGGGATTTTCCTGCCGCTCGAAAATCGTTACGCTGTGCCCTTCCAGCGCCAGATACCACGCCGCCGACAGCCCCGCGGGACCTGCTCCGATGATCGCGGCTTTCTTGCCCGTTGCCGCTTTTTTCTCAGGCAGGTACGGCTGCTCTTGTTTCAAGTCGATGTCGGCGACAAAACGTTTCAGGTAGGCGATGCCGAGTTTGCCTGCGAACATATTCCCGCGGCACTTTGTTTCGCAGGGGCGTGTACAGATTCTGCCGCACACAACCGGTAGCGGATTTGTTTCCTTGATAAGTTTCAGCGCATCGGTGTACTGCCCGTTTGCAATGTGCTTGATGTAGCCTTGCACGTTGGTGTGCGCGGGGCATTCCAGGGTGCAGGGCGGCAAACAGTCCCCGTAGTGCTGGGAAAGCAGCAGTTCAAGGCAGGTTTTTCTGGCCTTTTTAATCGCGTCAGATTCCGTGGTGATAACCATGCCGTCTTTTACCTGCGCGCCGCAGGAAAGCGGAACGCCCCGCTCGCCCTGAATCTCCACGCGGCAGATCATACACGAGCCAAACGGCTCCAGCCGCGGGTCGTGGCACAAGGTCGGGATAAAAACGCCGTTTTCACGGCACGCCTGTAAAACCGTCTGGTTCGGCTTTGCCTCACACGTTCTTCCATTAATAGTAATCGTTATGTTCGAGTTCATAATCATCCTCAATTACCTCTCACCTTAATCAACCAAGATAGCGTTAAACTTGCACACAGACTTGCATATTCCGCACTTTGTGCATTTTTCCTGCTCAATCGCGTGCGGCTTTTTCACTGCGCCATCGATTGCATTTACCGGGCATTTTTTCGCGCATATCGTGCAGCCCGTACATTTGTCCGATTCGATGTTAAACGTGATGAGCGACTTGCATTGCCGCGTCGGGCATTTCTTGTCCTTGATGTGAGCAACGTACTCATCGCGGAAGTAGCGGATCGTTGTCAGCACCGGGTTCGGAGCGGTTTGCCCCAGCCCGCACAGGGAATTGGTTTTGACCTGTGCCGCCAGCTCTTCCAGCTTTTCGATGTCGCCGTCCTCGCCTGCGCCTTGCGTAATCCGCTGGAGAATCTCAAGCATCCGCTTTGTGCCGATTTTGCAGAACGTGCATTTGCCGCACGATTCCGACTGCGTGAAGTTCAAAAAGTAGCGGGCGATGTCAACCATACAGTTGTCCTCGTCCATCACCACCATACCGCCTGAACCCATAATCGCGCCGGTCTGCGCCAGCGTTGCGTAGTCAATAACGGTGTCCACTTTTTCGGCAGGAATGCAACCGCCTGACGGCCCGCCCATCTGCACCGCCTTGAACGCCTTGCCCGACGACGTTCCGCCGCCGATGTCGAAAATCACTTCTTTGAGCGTCATGCCGATGGGGATTTCCACCAGTCCGCCTTTTTTAATTTTCCCGGCAAGCGCGAACACCTTCGTTCCCTTGCTCTGCTCCGTGCCGTACTGCGCGAAAGCCTGTGCGCCCTTGCGGATAATCCAACCGATGTTCGCCAGCGTTTCGACATTGTTAATGTTAGACGGCTTGGCAAAAAGCCCCGAGACGGCAGGGAAGGGCGGCCTGATTCGCGGCATGCCGCGATGCCCTTCGATGGACTCGATGAGCGCGGTTTCTTCGCCGCAGACAAACGCGCCCGCGCCTTCTTTCACGTGCAGGTTAAACGTAAAACCCGTTCCCAGAATGTTGCTGCCCAGAAAACCGCGTTCTTCAGCCTGCTGTATCGCAATTTTTATCCGGCGGATTGCTATCGGGTATTCCGCGCGGGCGTACACGTAGCCCTCGCTCGCGCCAATCGCGTAGCCGCCAATGATAAGCCCCTCGATCACGCTGTGCGGATCGCCTTCTAGAACGCTCCTGTCCATAAACGCGCCAGGATCACCCTCGTCGGCGTTGCAAATCATATACTTCTGATCCGCCGCGCTCCCA
>WQZT01000210.1 GCA_009780595.1 Treponema sp.
AACCGCACGAGAATCTCGTCTGAGTTCGGCGGCAGATAATGACCAAGCGAGCGCCCGCGGTTTACCCAGTTCGTTTCCATCGCAAGCCCCTGATACCACGGGACATCTTCGCGGGTGTGGCTGTAGGTGAACGGCTCGATTTTCGTGTAACTGAGCGTCAGCGAGCTAAACGAAAGGGGGCGGATGGGAAGCTGAATGGATAGCCCAAATTGATAGGCAACCATCATTCTACTCATATTAAAAAAATTCCGGTTTATATCGCCCAAGCTTATTTCATCCGCAAAGAACGAAAGCCACAGCTTGCCTAACCCGGGATACATCCCTGCGAGGTTAAGGAACAGCGCGGAATTGTCAAAGTCTCCGGTATTACCCTGGTATAAAAAACTATCAACCAGCGGAAACATCTGTCCGAGCTCGTAGCGCTTGGGCCACACCGAAGCCGTTCCAAAGCCTGCATAAAAATAGCGGAAGTTTGCCTCCAGCATATTGATGGAAAAAGCGTTTTGAAACGTCTCCGCCGCACTTTTGATTCCCCCGCCCTCGTGCCCGGATTCAATCATCATCCCGTATTCAAGCACGCCTGTCAGCGCGGAAAATGAAAACCATGGCAGGGGCATAAAGACAATTTCCCCCGCAAAAAACGGCGAGGCTGTTTGGTTGAGGATGAGGCTCGAATTGCGCGCCATGCCGCCCCATTCACGGCCGTGGCTTGCAAAGCGCCAGACAACGTGGCCGTTCAAAAGACTGCCCGCCATTTCCGGAATCGTGTAGTAACTGACAGACATCTCTTGCGGCCAGCCTTCAAACCCATCGGCATCTATGCTCCCCAAAAACCAGACGGAGCCTTCCCAGCCGATCGTGTACGAGAACGGGAAGTACGTCAGCGGCTCGCTGAACACGGCAAGCTCCCGGGGAGCACGCGCCCAATCATCCGGGTCATCATTTTTCCACCCGTGCCCAAAGTTTTCAGTTATGCCGAGCATTGACCGGGGCGATTGTATAAACGCGCCGCCGATGGTAAAGCCGTACGAAACGGTACGGCCGAGATCACCCTTCCACGAAAAGTAAATGCCTGAGTTTGTACCGATGAAAAAATCTCCCGCTGAAGGGTGATCCGCGCCGAAAAATCGGTCGTCGTGCCCCTCGTCAGGGTCATAGCGAAAACCTCCGGCGCTTTGAAAGTACGCGCTTGAAATGTGCGAACTGCCGCCAAATCCAAATTCCCACGAAATATAAACATCGCTGGTGTCGGCTGTTTCGCCTGAAATCGTGCCGCGCACGAGATCAACGCCATCCCGCGCGGGGGTGAGCTCCTGCCGGAATTGCCGCAGAACGTTCCGCTCGCCTTCGGTCAACGTGCCAAACCGCCGCTCTGTCTCGCTGTTAAGAATTTCGGGGATAAGGGCAAGGATTTGCGCCCCGGAAAATGGGCGCACGCTGGGCAAGGTTCGGATAAGCCCGCGCAGTTGCGCCTGTTCCAGCACATGGTAGATTGGATGCGACAGTGGAACTGCCAAATGTGTTTGAGCGAAAGTAAAACCTTGAATAATAACTGTAAAAATACAGATACATAAGCATTTTTTTACGAGCATTTGATACCTCATTAATTGTGTAATTTAATAATAGCTTTCAAATAAGGGGAGAGTCAAGGGAATGCTTCCGTCTGCGGCGGAAGTATTCTGGGGAGTTTTGGCGTTGCCAAAACTCCAGGCGGGAATAATACACCTTCGGCGGATTTTCCGCTTGACTTTTTTTGTGGGCAAGATATAATGTTGTTTATGAATAAAGTGATACTTTTTGCGGGGACTGTTGTGCTGGCACTAAGCGCAGAGCATAGCTACTCCCGCACGCAAGCACGCAAGCACGCAAAAATTTTACCAAAACGCTAATTCTTCGTCAAGTCTTTTTTTCCGAATTGTACGATTTCCACAACTTTTTCATCCTTTTTCGTGTTTTTTGCATTTTTTCTCTCTATTTGGTATTCAGGCGAATGCCGCGCCGGAGGTTTGCCAACCACACGCGCACGTTCTGCCTTTATATAGCTCTGCCCGTATGGGCGGGTGAATTCGGACATTATGTCCAGACGATCACCCGCCAAAGGGAGGGGGATCGTAATGAAGGAGTGTTTGGTGAATATCACAAAGAAACACACTATGTCTGTGCGGCGGGGCTTGCTTGCCTTCGCCGCATTCGCACTTATCGGATTTGGCATTGCATCGTGCGGAGAAACGCCTGACGGCGGTGATTCCGATGGCAATGAAACGTATACCGTTACCATCAAAGATGGCGGGACTGGTTTCTCGGCAAGCCCTGCTGTGGCGAAGAAAGGAATGAAGGTAACGCTCAAAGCTGGAGAGAAAGAAGGCTACGGCTTTAACGGTTGGAATGTTGTAAAACCTGCTGGCTTGACGATCGCCGCAGACAATACGTTTACCATGCCAGAAGGGGCAGTTGAAGTAACTGCAACGTGGGAATTGGGCGCGTACAACATCACCGTGAACTCTGACGGCGCAACAGATTCTGGGGCGGATAAAAATTCGGCAAAAGAAGATGAGACGGTAACCCTGAACCACGGTACAAAAGAGGGTTATACGTTTATCGAATGGACAGATATTACGCCGCAAGGTTTAGTCATTACCCCCACTGCCGAGAACGATGGTGCATATACATTTACCATGCCCGCTGAGAAGGTTGAAGTAACGGCGAAGTGGAAGGCGATTGATTACGACATCACGGTGAATCAAGACGAAGGAGACGGTGGCGGTTCTGGTTCAAAAGCGAGCAAAAACAAGGCGAATATACGGGACACGATAACGCTGGAAGTTGGCACATACAAAGCAGGCTACGAGTTTGACACGTGGACGGTTGTAAAACCTGAAAGCGGATTGACGATTGGCGAAGATCATACGTTTACAATGCCTGCTTCAGACGTAGAAGTAACTGCAACGTCGAAAGCGATTAACTATAGCATTGAGGTAAACCAAGGCGGCGGCTCAGATTCGGCGACAAGTAAAGCCACGGCAAACGTGGGGAATATAATAACATTGACACCCGGAAATCGCTATGATTATGACTTTATCGGGTGGGCGGTTGTGCCTGCAAACGTGTCAATTGCTGCAGACCATACGTTTACTATGCCAGCTTCAAATGTGGTAGTAACGGCACAGTGGGAAGAAAAGCCTGGAGTTAAGATGACTTCCAATCATATACTTACCGCGCAGGGCTTGGAGCTTACATTTACCGCGAGGGTAGCACCTCAGAGCGCACCGCAGAACGTAACGTGGAGCGTTGCTGGGAACAATAGGGTGAGCTTTGTTGGAAACGTCTTGAAAGTGGCGGCGGATGCCAA
>WQZT01000211.1 GCA_009780595.1 Treponema sp.
ACCCCCAGCGACAGCGAAAGGTTAAGCACCATGACGCTGCCAGCAACGATAATCGCCGCCGTGGTCAGCGTGGAAAACCACTCAACAAGGGGGCGGAAAATGGCGAAAACGTACATCTCGCCGAGCTTGGCTTTGAGCAGTTCGTTGTTCCGCTGGGAGAACTCCTTGCGGCTCTTTTTTTCGCCGAGGAAAAGCTGCACAACCTGCACGCCGGACAGCCGCTCGGAAAGGTAGGCGTTGACTTTAGACGACGCCGTTCGCTGCTTTCGGAAAGCATCCCGCGCCTTGACGCGGCTTATCGCCGTAACAACGAGAACCGGCGGCATCGTGATTACCGCCGCGATTGCCAGCGGCTTTGAAAGGAAGAACAGGGTGATAAGAACGCCCGCCATGAGCGCAAGGTTTTTGAGAAAATCGGCAAGCACCGATGAAAAGAACTCGTCGATGGTTTCGACATCTCCCGTAAGGCGGGTTACAATGCGCCCAACCGGATGGCGCGACAGAAAAGCCGTTGATTGGGAGCAGGTTTTCTTGAAAAGTTCAATGCGGATATTCTTCATGACCCGCTGGGCGATGAGCGACGTTCCCCAAATCTGGATAAACGTAAAGAGAAAAACGAGGCAGAGAATCCCCAAAAGCGCCAGCGCCATCCGTACGACGAGTGTAATATCGCGCGCACGAATCGCGGCAATGTCCGCTGCGGGAAGGGCGCGGAGGTCGCTACGCAAAATCCCCGCCGTGTTTCCGGCGCGAAGAAAAATATCATCGCGGGATGAAACCAGCGCCGCCGCGCGGGAATCAGGCTCGAAACGAAAGGCGTACCAATCCGCCGGGTCAAGGATTCCCGTGTCGCGCAGTTCCCGCTCAATTCCGGCGGGGACGCGAGTGTTCCTGTCCAGTGGGACAAACACAAGCCCCGCCGTTTCGATGGCAATGGCGCGGGGGTGAGATTTGAACAGCGCGAGGGCAGCGGCGGCTTCGGCGGAGAGCGGTTCGTCTGCGCCGCTGGTTTTTACGGCGTGAAAGCGCAGGATAATCGCATCATCGATAAGGCGCTGTTGAAGAATGGGAACTAAAAGCTCGCCCGCTGTCGAAAGGATAAGGGCAAGCGCGGTAATGGCGATGAGGGCTTTGTGCGGTTTCAGGTACGAAAGAATCCGGTATGTGAGCTTGCTGTCGTAGCCCCGCACTACGTCTTCGTTCTCAAAGAAGTCAGCCATTGCCGCCCTCCCCGCTTTGCTCAGGCTCGCCCAAACTTTGCAAGGCGGCGGTTCGGGCGTAAAAGCCGCCCTGCGCTGCCAGGTGCGAAGGTGTTCCCTGCTCGGTAATTCTGCCCTTCTCCAGTACGATAACGTGATCGGCGCGGCTGAGGGCGGAAATCCGGTGCGAAACGATGATCATCGTCAGCGCATCGCCGCCGGATGAGTGTTCTCTTGCCCGCTTGAGTTCAAACAGCCCGTCAAGGATCGCCCGCTCGGTTTCGGCATCCACCGCCGAAAGGGAATCGTCAAGGATCAGGATTTCCCTGCCGCCAGCCAGAACTGCCGCAAGCGAGCGGGCAAGGGCGGTGCGCTGCTTTTGCCCGCCGGAAAGGGTAAGCCCCCGCTCGCCAATGAGCGCCTCCCAGCCTGCGGAGAACTTCAGGAAATCCTTGTCCAGCGCGGCAAGCGACGCAGAGCGGGCGGCAACGGTGTCGAACTCGTTCGGCTCGCTTCCCTGTAAACTGTAGCCTATGTTGTTTTTTATCGAATCGGAAAAAAGGTAGCTGTCCTGCGGCGTTACGGCAAAAAGCCCGCGCAGTGCCGCCACATCCCAATCGGCGGACTGCACGCCCTTGACAAAAACCGTTCCCGGCGGCGGGTCGATGATCCGCGTAACCGCCTTGATAAGCGTGGACTTTCCCGATCCGGTGCGGCCAGTTATGCCAAGCACGCTTCCCTTGTGTATCGCAAGGTTTATATTGGAGAGAACTGGAGCGGCGGCAACCTCGGCGATAGCCTCGGGCTTTTCCCCTTCACCATCAATAGTATTACTATCAAAAGAAAAACTGAAATTGCGAAGTTCGATGAGCGGGGCAGCAGCATTCGTCGTCGTCGCAGGAACAAGCGGCGAGCGGATTTCAGGCTCAGTCCGCAGTATCTCGTTAATCCGGCTCAAGCTCACCGCTCCGCGCTGAATCATATTGACAACCCAGCCCGCGCTCATCAGCGGCCAGATCAACATTTGCAGGTAGCGGAACAGCGCAACCAAATCGCCGGGCGTCATCTTCCCTTCGATTACCCGAATACCGCCAACCAGCAGCACGATGAGAACGGTAAGTTCCGAAAGAAAACTCACAAAGGGAAAGTAAAAGCCAAACATTTTTACCAGAGCCATATTTGCGTCACGGTAATTGTCGTTGGTATCGGCAAACTTTTTTATAAACCACCATTCTTTCACAAAGGATTTTATCACCCGAATTCCGGCAAAGGTTTCCTGCGCGGCATCGCTCATCTGCGAATACGCTTCGTGCGCGCGGTGAAAGCGCCTGCCGATAGTTTTGCCGAAAACCAGAATAAGAATTGTTATCGGCGGCAGGGGAATAACCGCCCACATTGCGGTGCGGGCATCCTGAACGAAAATAATTACCAGAATAGCAAGAGCCATAACCGTGCCGTCAACCAGCGCAACCAATCCCATGCCGATGGATTCCCGCACGGCGTTCAGGTCGTTGGTAGCGCGCGCCATCAGGTCGCCGATTTTGTTCTTTTGGTAAAAGCTGCCTGAAAGCGAAAGCAGATGCGAGAAAATGTTCCCGCGCAGCTCCGCCTCAATACGCCGCGAAGCACCGTGGATAAAATACCGCCACGAAAACCGCCCAAGGGCAATCACGCCCATCAGCCCCACCATACAGGCGGCGGGAATAACAACCTGCCGCACTTCAAACACTCCCTGCGAAATTGTGTCCACCGCCTGGCGCATAAACTGCGGTATAAGCACCAGCGCGGCATCGACAATCAACAGGCAAAAAAAGCCAAGCGCGTACCTGTTGCGGTAGTTGCGAAAGTACGGGAACACTGTGCGGTATTCTTTAAGCGATGATGTAGCTGCGCCTCCGGCCATACTACTCTCTCTTGTGCGGCTTTTCCTGTCTCTTCGAATCAAGTTCCAGTTTTGCTGCCCAAATTTCCGCCTTTTTTCTCAGTGTTTCGGCATTCCCGCGTTCCCCCAACAGTATGTGAATACGCCTGAGGGAGTTCAGAAAATGTATTCCCATTTTGAAATCATCGGTGCGATTGGTCGAAAGCTCGTATTTTTCCCGATAGCGGTCGGCGGCGTTTTGCAGG
>WQZT01000212.1 GCA_009780595.1 Treponema sp.
ATATTTCCCGCAACTGTTTGAACGTATGTCCTTGCTGTTTATAGGCTGGCGCTCTTTTTACGAAATCGATACTGTATGCCATACTTTATTTATAGGTTTTTCCTGGTGGTTCTTAAATTAATTCACTATAACATGCCAATTTCCGAACTCGCTGGGCAGGTCGCGCCAGGAGCAGCCGTTTTTACACCAGTATAACAGCGCGTTCAGCATGTTCCGGTTATCTATTTTTATATTTCCCCTTTGTTTGGGTAAAAGTTTTTCTATCCCATGGTATTGATGTTCTTTCAATTTCATACTGTATTATCTGCTGTTTTGTTAATTTTATCTAGTGTGAACACGCCTTAGGTACCAATCTGCCAGGAGCAGAGATGGAGTATGAAGCGTTTTGCGAACTGTCCGTTCGACGAACTGTACAACAAGCGCTGGGGTATCGAAACGAAATATCTAGAGCTGAAGCAGAGGCTGGAACTGGAGAACTTTTCCGGCAGGCTGGTAGTAGATACGGTGAAGCAGGATTTTTTACGCTGATGACGGTGGCGAATATGCTGGCTAGCATGGTACGTGAAGCGAACCGGAAAGCGAGAAAGAAACGAGAGGTGAACGTGAACCATGCGATAGGAGTATAACAAGGAGTTCTCTGATACCAGTGGTGATAGAAGAAGAGGCGATAGCGTGGCAGTATTTGATGAAGGAAATGCTGCGTTTGATGGAAAGGCGGGTAGTGCCGATACGAGCGGGTCGGGAGACGGCGCGCAAAAGCCGAGAGCCGGGTAGGGATGTTTCATTACAACCATAAGTCAAACTGCTGAAAACGGGCATTGCGGGACAGTTTTGCTTAAGTTTTTAACAGTAGTACGGGAATGGGTGCTCTCAGGGCAGGATTGGGGGAACACCCCGCTAGCTGCCCAATGGGCGGATTCCCGTACCGCTTGGCTAATCCGCCTACAGCGGATTAGCTTGAAGTTTACTCATGCACTCACGAAAATTCGTTACACGCTTCATACACTCTCATCGTTATCCCTATTACTAATATCCGTATCTTCAAAATTGATTTCCGTGAAAATTATTGCACTGCCCTTGAATAAAAGTCTACACTATGCTAGCTTTGACAAACCTTACGCAAGGGCGCGTAGCTCAGCTGGTTAGAGCGCCACGTTTACACCGTGGATGTCCGGGGTTCGAATCCCTGCGCGCCCAAAGTTAGTTCCCTTCAATCGTAACAATCAATTACACCTTAAATAGTGAAACAGCTTGTACCAGTTCGGCAATGTTCTTGCGGTTTATACCTGAAAGATCGTTGATGCTGTTCATTGCAGTATTAACTTGCTCCGCTCTCGATGCCATTTCGTTTATGCCGCAGGCAACTTCCTGCAACTCCCCCAACGTTTGCCGCATTTTCTCGATTGCTGAAGAAAACTGCGATACGGCATACGTTTGGTTTATAACGCTGCCACCGCAGGTCTGAAATAAAACCTGCGGAAGCCAATTATACTGAGCCTTTAGATTTACGCGTTTACTTCTTGCGGTACAGCGCCCCTTTGCTTAATGGCGATAAATCGGATGAACAACGTGAACAGCGTTATTGCCAGCACCACACCGATGACGATACCGATAATCCACGTGGTGTTGGGATCGCCTGAAAGCCGCGTGATAAGGGGACCAAGCGCCTCGTTGGCAGTGAGGAAGTACGCAGTAACAACGACGGTCATAAACGTGCCTGGAAGCAGGCAAATCCAGTAATTCTTTCCGGTTTTTACAAGGTACGCACTTGCCGCCCACAACGCGATGGTTGCCAGCGCCTGATTCGACCATGCGAAATAACGCCACATAATGTTGAAGTTTTTCGCACTCGCGAGGGCAAACACAACGAGCGGTATGCCGATGGCAAACAGCGGCAACGCCACCGCGAGCCGGTTCTTAAAATGCTTTTGATCGATTTTCAGGCTGTCCGCCACAATTAGGCGCGCGCTGCGGAACGCCGTGTCCCCCGACGTGATGGGGAACAGCGCCACACCGATGACGGCAAGCCCGCCGCCAATCACGCCCATGTACCCGATGGCTGACTCGGTAACAACAACAGGAGCCGCAACTGCCGCGACATTTCCGACATGGTTAAAATGCCCCATCGTTACCGCAGCCCAGATCATTGCGACGACGCCTTCTAGAATCATCGCGCCGTAAAACGACATTCGCCCTTCTTTTTCGTTCTTGAGGCAGCGCGACACAATCGGCGACTGCGTGGCGTGAAAGCCGGAAATTGCGCCGCAAGCTATCGTAACAAACAGGAAGGGGAAAATTCGCCCAAGAATATTGGTGTCTTTGTCTGGTCTCATATTCTGAAATGTAAACTCAGGGATATTCCGTATGTCGCCTGAAATAATCAACATCACCAACATACTGACGCCCATAAAAACCAGGATCGCGCCAAAGAAGGGATACAAGCGCGCAAGGATTTTATCGATGGGCAGCAAGGTTGCAAGGATATAGTACACGATAATACAGACGACCGCGACATACAGGAACGTGTTGGTTTGCGCGTTGGGGGCGAAAATCCTTCCCAGCACCTGTGCGGGCG
This sequence comes from Treponema sp., assembly GCA_009780595.1. GTDB lineage: Bacteria > Spirochaetota > Spirochaetia > Treponematales > Breznakiellaceae > WRKT01. Next base: position 2,576 of record WQZT01000212.1, read on the forward strand.
TGGTAACGAACACAACGCCAACAAAAATCAGAAGCACGAGCGAAAAAACGCGCATAATGTTGCGCGGCTTTTTGCCCAAGTAGATGCCGACAATTTCGGCAATGTTTGTTCCATTGTGCCTGAGCGAGATCATCCCGATCATGTAGTCGTGAACCGCGCCCGCAAGAATGCAGCCGAACACGATCCACAAAAACGCCGCCGGACCGAACAACGCGCCAGCAATCGCGCCGAAAATGGGACCAGTTCCCGCAATGTTGATCAACTGAAGCGCCATCGCTTTCCACTTGGATATTGGCACATAGTCAACATTGTCCCTCATCGCGTACGCTGGAGTTTGCGCCGCTGCATTGGGCTGGAAAACATTTTCGACAATTTTGCCGTAAACCACGTACCCAATACCTAAAACCGCAATTCCCAAAAGGAATGTAACCATAGAAATCTCCTTATGTTGATTTTCGCAAGCTTCAAACTCCGACGGAGTTTCTTATGAATCTTGTAAGTGTATTATAACACCCTCTTTTCTGGTTGGGCAAGAAAAATATTGGACTTGTTCGACAACTCGGTTAGTTGTCTCACAAGTCCTGCAAAATACGATGTATTTTGCTGTTTCATAAGGAAGTTGTTCGGAGAACTGAAGTTTCCGAACAACTCTATTTTTTAGGGAAATTAACCCGCCTGTCCCGCCCGCTGCAA
>WQZT01000213.1 GCA_009780595.1 Treponema sp.
ACTCCCCCATGCCGGAAATAACCGTTTCCCGCGTTTCGGTGTTGAAAATATAGCGGAAGGTTTTGTCCTCCTCCGCAGCGCGAACCAGAAACTCGCCCAGCTTGTCGTCGTCTTTTTTCGATGCCGCGTTCACCGCCACCGAATGAACCGGCTCGGGGAATTTAAGCGAGCGGAAACGCACCGCCGTGTCTCCGGCACTGAGCGTATCGCTGGTTTTGAGCGTTGCCGATTTCGTGATAATCCCCACGTCTCCGGCGGAAAGCTCCCGGACTTCCTCCAGTTTTTTCCCCTGGCAGATGTAGAGCTTGCCAACCCGCTCCTTTTTGCCCTCGTTGACGTTGACGATTTCAGAATCCGCGGCAAGTTTTCCGGTGATAATTTTAACCCACGAGAGCTTGCCGGAAAACTGGTCATACGATGTTTTGATAACCAAACCCGACAACGGTTTGCCGCCGTCAACGCCGACAGCAACCTCGTTCCCTGCGCTGTCCTTCGCCGCGTCTTTCGCACCAAGCGGGCTGGGACTTGTCCCCGCGACAAAATCCAAAAAGGGAATCAGCCCCGAATTTTTCAGTGCAACTCCGGCAAAGGCGGGGACAAACTTGTTGTCCGCCAACGCCGCGATAAGCCCTGCTTGAGTTTCTTCAGGCGAAAGCGTGTTGTTATTGGTGATATATTTTTCCATCAGCTCATCGTTACCTTCAGCGGCAGCCTCGACAAGCCGCTCTTTCGCAGCGGCGGCGACAGCCTCAAACTCCGCAGGAATCGAGCCCTCTTTTTCAATCGCGCCATCCGCAGCCCCGGCAAACCACGCCTTCCCGTTCAGCACGTCAATCACACCCGCGCAGCCCGCGCCGCTCCCCATCGGAATAGTTATCGGCACGGGAGCAACCTTGAACTTCTCCTTCACGTCATCCAAAACCCGCTGAAAGTCCGCCCGCTCCCCATCCATCCGCGTAACAAACACACCGTGCGGCTTTCCAGCGGCTTGCAGGTTGCGCCACAACTTGACCGTCTCGATTTGCACGCCGTTCTGGGCATCCACCGCCAAAACTGCGAACTCCGAAGCCCGCAACGCGCTAATCACGTTCCCCGTAAAGTCAGACGACCCCGGAGTATCAAACAGGTTTATCTTTTTTCCCTTCCATTTAATGTTCGCCAGCGCCGAGTTGATAGAAATCTTGCGCTCTATCTCCTCCGGCGTATAATCGCTGACAGTCTTGCCGGATTCTATCGTCTCTGCCTTGGAAATCACCCCTCCCGCCAGCAAAAGCCGCTCAAAAAGGGTTGTTTTTCCGGTTCCGCCATGCCCGGCTATGGTTACGTTTCTTACTAGTTCAGTCGTAAAACTCATTGGCAACTCCTTTGCATAATGCATATTTAATATGGTAGCTATATTTATGATGCAAGAGGAATTTTGTATTGTCAATGCTTAAATTGCAAATTTTCTCAAAATCCCGCAAAATCCCCCTTGACATTTTTTTTACATGTTGATAAGCTAAATTTCTACATTCCCCTGTAGCTCAGCTGGCAGAGCAAGTGGCTGTTAACCACTGGGTCTGGTGTTCAAATCACCACGGGGGAGCAAGTCGCCGCCCTTCCGGGGCGGCTTTTTTATGGCGAATTGATGAGCTCAACAGCCCTCTTGCGCGAGCGGCTGGCTTTATGGTATAGTAAAACAACGTTTTTAACGAGCCGGCGTGGCGGAACGGCAGACGCAGTAGACTCAAAATCTACCGTACGCAAGTATGTGTGAGTTCAAGTCTCACCGCCGGCAGAAAGCAATTCCTTGTGGTTTCTCATTTCTCCAGTACGGGGGAAAAGCCGGAAAGGTCGAAATGCGCGGCAAGAGTGGGCAGGTGCTCGTCTCCTGAGCTGATTTGTGCGCTACCTGTAAAGCGGTACTGTACGTCAGAAAGGTTGATAATCTGATCGAGCAAATCCCGCTTCATCCCTGTAAAGTTCATCAGTAAAAGCATGTTTCCGGTAACAGATGACTGCGCGGGAATTTCAATGATACTGCGCTCATCGCCATCTGCCCAAAACATACCGTTGCCGTACAGCGTATACCGGAGCGCGGAAAGTTCTACCGGGAAAGCGTTAGGGTTGTCAATTTTCATTCCGACCCGAAAGCGCGTGTTGATAAGCTCGGCTTTGAGTATAGCGATGTTGGTGATGCTAAACTCAGGCGGCTGTATCTCCCGCGGCGCGAGTGCTTCTTGCTGAGGCGGTGTATTCTTGCACGCTGAAAAGAAAAATACTATCGTAAAGAAGAAAGTACACACGGCATACCGCGAAAATGCTTTCGGCGAAAATGCTTTCAGAGAATATACGTTCTGATCTCTCATATTTCGTTTATCTTCCATATATTATCTTCCATAATATCGTTCTATCATTATCGGCTTTTTTCTGGTATCATAAATTATCACCAATTAATCGAACAAATAAACAAGCAAGGAGCATAATCATATATGAACGAAACAATTCCCTCCCGCGCGGAGGTTGCAAAAGAGAATACTTGGGATTTGTCGCGGCTGTTTGCCAGCGATGAGTGCTGGGAGGCGGCGTTGGCTGAGTACGCGGCGATGGCGGCGAAAATCCCATCGTTTCGGGGAACGTTGGGCGCTTCGGCGGCGAACCTTGCCGCGTGGCTGGACTTTAGCCGCGATGCGGGGATTTTGCAGGAGCGGCTGGGGTATTACGCACAGCTTAGGCAGAGCGAAGACATTGGCGACAACGCAGGGCTTACGATGTCGGGCAAGTTCGAGATGGCGGCGTCGAAGGCGGATGCGGATTCCGCGTGGGCTGCGCCTGAACTGATGGCAATTCCCGACGGCGATATGGCGCGTTTTATGGTAGCGCCGGAACTTGCCGAATACCGGGTGTATTTGTCGCGGCTTCTGCGCTTTAAGCCGCACACGCTGTCTGATAAAGAGGAGCGCATCATCGCGCTGCATTCCGAAGGCGAGCAGACCAGTTCCGCCGCATTTTCGCTGCTCACCAACGTTGATATGGATTTCGGCGTTGTTGATACCCCCGACGGCGCACGCCCGCTTTCGCAATCGACCTGGTCTGTCTTTATGGAAAACCCCGACCGCGACCTGCGCCGCCGCGTGTACCAAGAGTTTTACGCGCGCTTTGACAGCCACAAAAACACGCTGGCAAGCCTTTACTCGGGGCAGGTAAAGCTCGATGTGATTCGCGCGCGCGTGCGGGGCTTTCCTTCGGCGAGAGCGGCGGCGCTG
>WQZT01000214.1 GCA_009780595.1 Treponema sp.
AACCGCTTCCTGAAGCATACGCTTTTCGTTGCGGATGATAATGTCCGGCGCATTCAACGCTTGCAAACGCTTGAGGCGGTTGTTGCGGTTGATAACACGGCGGTACAAATCGTTCAGATCGCTGGTGGCAAACCGCCCGCCGTCAAGCTGCACCATTGGGCGCAGCTCCGGCGGGATAACGGGAATCACATCCAGAATCATCCATTCCGGACGGTTCTTGGAGTTCCTGAAATTCTCCACAATGTCGATGCGTTTGAGCAACCGCTTGTCAGTTTTTGAGCCTTTTTCGATCATCTTGGCGCGGAGTTCCGCAGCCATTTCGTCAAGGTCGATATTTTCCAGCAGCGTCCGCACTGCCTCTGCGCCCATTCCGGCAGTAAACCCGCCGCTGTAGCGCTCCTGCGCCTCGTTGTACTCTTCCTCGGTGAGAAGCTGCATCTTCTTCAAGTCAGTCTCGCCAGCCTCGATCACCACATATTTTTCGTAGTACAGCACCGAACGCAGAGCGGTCATAGGAATATCCAGCAAAAGCCCCATGCGGCTTGGCACGGAACGGTAATACCAGATATGGGAAACAGGAGCTGCCAGTTCAATATGCCCCATTCTCTCGCGGCGTACCTTGAAGTGCGTTACTTCCACGCTGCAACGATCGCAGATAACACCCTTGTAGCGCACGGACTTAAACTTGCCGCAGTAGCATTCCCACTCTTTGGTCGTCCCGAAAATTCGCTCGCAAAAAAGACCGTCCTTTTCGGGTCTGAGTGTCCGGTAGTTAATCGTTTCCGGCTTCTTGACTTCCCCGTATGACCACGCCCGGATGATGTCCGGGGAAGCCAAGCGTATCATAATCGAATCAAAGTCCTGAATATCCCTCATAATTTTTTATCCCCCGTTAAAAGTTCGAACCGCTTTTGGTAATAATATCCTCATCACGCTCGGTGAGGGGAATCTGCTTGTTCTTGTTATCAAAGATCGTAAAATCAAGCGCCAACCCGCGCAATTCCTGAACCAGAACGTTAAACGACTCCGGTATTCCGGCTGACGTAAACGGCTCGCCTTTTACAATCGCCTCGTAAATCTTTGACCGTCCGGTCATATCGTCGCTCTTTATCGTAAGCAGTTCCTGCAAGGTATGTGCCGCCCCGTAAGCCTCCAGCGCCCAGACTTCCATTTCGCCGAGCCGCTGCCCGCCGAACTGCGCCTTTCCGCCCAACGGCTGCTGTGTTACCAGCGAGTACGGGCCGGTGGAGCGGGCGTGCATCTTGTCATCGACAAGGTGGTGGAGCTTCATAAAGTAGATAATCCCGCAGAAAACCGGGTTGATAAGCGGCTCGCCGGTTTTTCCGTCTCTGAGCATCGCTTTGCTGGTTACCGGAAGCCCGGCCTCCTTCAGCTTACTCTCGATTTGGTCGGTTGAAGGCGACTGAAACACCGGAACCGAATACCACTCGTCAAGTGTCGAGCCAGCCCAGCCAAGTTCCGTTTCCAGAAGCTGGCCAATATTCATACGGGAAGGAACGCCCAGCGGTGTAAGGCACAGATCCAACGGCGTCCCATCTTCCATATACGGCATATCTTCTTCCGGCAGGATGCGCGCGACAACGCCCTTGTTCCCGTGGCGGCCTGCCATTTTGTCCCCTTCGCGAAGCTTGCGCTTGGTGGCAATCAGAACTTTCACTACCTCATCCACACCGGGATTAAGGTCGTCCCCTTCAGTTCGCCTCAGCCGCTGGATGTCGATAATCGTCCCTTCGATACCGTGCGGAACGCGCAGGGAAGAATCGCGCACTTCCTTCGCCTTTTCGCCGAATATCGAGTTAAGCAACTTGAATTCCGGCGTCGTCTCAGTTTCGCTTTTGGGCGTTACCTTGCCAACAAGTATGTCGCCAGAGCGAATCTTCGCGCCAACGCGGATAATCCCCTCCCCGTCAAGGTTGTCAAGGCTCTTTTCGGAAGTGTTCGGAACATCCCGCGTAATTTTTTCCGCCCCAAGCTTGGTTTCCCGCACTTCGGTTGAAAACTCCTTTATATGGATGGAAGTGAACATATCGTCTTTTACCACCCGCTGGGAAATCAGGATCGAGTCCTCATAGTTGTAACCGTTCCAGGGCATAAAGCCCACCAGAATATTACGCCCCAGCGCCAATTCGCCTTCCTTTGTAGCAGGACCGTCAGCAATAACCTGCCCAGCGGTAATTTTATCGCCCACTTTCACAATGGGGCGCTGGTTGTAGCAGGTATCCTGATTTGTCCGCTGGAACTTAACAAGGCGGTACACATCAAGCCCTTCGGCGTTGGTTTCGGGAATACGCCCCTTCTCATCGCTTTGAATGACAACCTCGTGGGAAGTTACCCGCACTGCCGTACCGCCGCGCCGCGCTTTGGAAAGAACCCCCGAATCGTAGGCGCACTTGCTCTCCATTCCCGTACCAACTCTCGGCGGTTCGGGAAAGACCAGCGGCACTGCCTGACGTTGCATGTTAGAACCCATCAATGCGCGGTTAGCGTCGTCGTGTTCCAAAAAGGGAATCAAAGACGCCGACACAGAAATTATCTGCTTGGGCGAAACGTCCATATAATCAATTTCGCCAGGCGCACGGGTCGTGTAATCCCCCTGACGGCGGCACGAAACCTGATCATCGGCGAAACTGCCGCTTGTATTCAGTTTGGCAGAAGCCTGTGCTATGTAGTACCTATCCTCGTCTATCGCAGACAAGTATTCAATATCTTTTGAAGCAATCCCTTTGACAACCCTGCGGTACGGCGCTTCCAAAAAGCCGTACTCGTTCACCCGCGTGTAGTTGGCGAGGGACACAATCAGCCCGATGTTCGGACCTTCCGGCGTTTCAATCGGACACATCCTGCCGTAGTGGGTGTAGTGAACATCGCGAACCTCAAAGCCCGCCCGTTCGCGTGAAAGACCGCCGGGCCCCAGCGCGTTCAGGCGGCGTTTGTGGGTCAATTCCGCAAGAGGATTAACCTGATCCATAAACTGGGAAAGCTGGCTGGAACCAAAAAATTCCTTGACCGCCGCAACAATCGGCTTTATCGAGATAAGGTCTTGCGGCTTAATAGTATCCGTTTCTTTAAGGCTCATCCGCTCTTTGGCAATGCGTTCCATTCTGCTAAAGGCTGTTTTCATGGAATTGGCCATCAGCTCACCAACAGATCGTATTCTTCTGTTTCCCAGGTGATCGATATCATCTATGTTCTCGTCACCGACAAATACATT
>WQZT01000215.1 GCA_009780595.1 Treponema sp.
CCTGCGCATCGGCAAAGGCGATTTCCGGGTACAGGATAAACGAGAACGCCGTGTTCATCACGATAACAGGCGCAGCGACATCGCTGCCGGCGGCATCCTTTTCGGCAACGGACTTTTTGGCGATGCTTTTTTCCGGCGCGGCGGCAACAGGTTTTTCAACCGCCGCCGTTTTCCAGCAAGTGCCCGTTTTTACCGACTCAGCGTGAGCAGCCGGCTCAGCCCGCTGTAACAGCCCTGCCTTCTCCGCCGCCGCAAGCAGGGGCGAAAACGAAAGGTGCAACCTGTCGTCGAACAGCCGCGTTCCCCAGACGTTACCGGAGCCGCCGTCATCCCTCCCCTGAAGTTCCAACATCCGCCTGAGCGTTACCTCGGGGTACTTTTTCTCGCTGTCGATAGAAGTGATAAAGCGGTGTATGGCGGCGGCGGTTTTTCGCAATCGCCCCCAGTACAAGCTACCAATATCGCTATGCGCCGTCTCTGTCTGGCAAAGGTACAGCGCCGCCGCCCAGTACATCTTCCTTTCAAGCTGGGAAAGCCCGCTGTACCCGGCAATCTTTTCCCCGCAGGGAATCACGCTGCATCCCTCGGCACGGAAAAGCTCCAGTTGCAGGAGCGTTCGCACGGTCATTTCTACATCAATATCGGGAAAAATCTTTTTTGCATCGTCAAGGACTTTCTTGCGAAGCCCGCGAAACTTTGCCGCGGGCGACTGCGTTCCGGCAAACGGCGAAGCGGAATCAGACGCCGTCTCCGTTTCACCTTTGAGCGTCTCCTCCCCGCTGTGATCGTAGAGAAACGACAAGAACGCGGCAAAAACCCTGCCGTCAAACAGACGGCTCGGCGGTGGAACAATTTCAACCAGCGGCGGAGTTTCCTTGCCTTTTTTCGCAGACGATTTCGACGCTTTTCCCTTCGACAGGAAACTGGGAAACAGCGGGCTTGGGTCGGCGGCGAACGGCGCGAGGATTTTTTCCAGAACGGGGTTAAGCGACAGGTGCAAAACACCCTCTATGCGGAGGCGGTACAGAATGAGCCGCTCTTCGAGGTTTAAGACAAGCGCGTGAAGTTCCGAGCCGCTCAGTTCCCCGGTGAAAAAACGCTCCAGTTCCGCCGGAAGCGGCTCGTGCAAGAGCGCAACGGCGGCGATTACCTTGTGATCCTGCCCGTTAATATACGCGGCAATTGTCGCGCGGATTTCCTCCCGCGAAAGCAGGTTAAACAAATCATCCATAAGCCGCTGCTTACTAAACGGCGTTTTGATATTCCCGAAAACACTCCGCAACAACTCGAAAAAACGGTTGTCCGGCAGCGTCATCAGCGCGGACTTCCACTCGTCAACCGACCGGAACACAGACGCTTTCATCCTTGTGCCTCCACGCCCGAAGGAACTGCCGCCGCTGGCAGCCCCGCCGGAATTGCCCAATGCTGGATGGAATACTTGTAGCCCTGCTCCGCCAAAAACTTCTGGCGGTTCGCGGCGAACTCTTCCTCGACGGTGTAGCGTGACACCAGCGTAAAAAACAGCGAGTTGCGGTTTTTCGGGCGGAGAATGCGCCCCAGCCGCTGGGCTTCTTCCTGCCGTGAGCCGAAAGCGCCTGAAACCTGAATCGCCATCGACGCATCCGGCAAATCGATGGCGAAGTTGGCAACCTTGCTCACCACAATAATTCGCAGTTCGCCCTTTTTGAAAGAGCGGTAAATCTGCTCGCGCTCGCTGTTGGCAGTTTTCCCGGTGATAATGGGCACGCCAAGCAGCCGCGCCAGATTTTCCAGTTGCTTGATGTACTGCCCGATAACGAGAATCTGATCCTCGCGGTGGTTCGCCGCCAACTGAAGCACCGCCTCGTCTTTCAGCGGGTTTTCGCTGGCAAGGCGGTATTTTTCGCGCGGGGACGCGACCGCGTAGGGGATTTTCATCTTTTCAGGAATATCGATCCGAATCTCCGTGCAGAGCGCCTGCGCGATCCAGCCCTTCGTTTCCAAATCTTTCCACGGCACATCGTAGCGCTTAGGCCCGACAAGGCTGAACACCGCATCCTCCGCGTTGTCCTCCCGAACCAGCGTCGCGGTAAGCCCCAGCCGCCGCACCGCCTGCAACTCTGCCGTTACACGAAAAACCGGCGCAGGCAGAAGATGTACCTCGTCGTAAATAATAAGCCCCCACGGGCGCTCCCGAAACAGCTTGAAGTGCGGAAAATCCGCGTCTTTGTCAGGTCGCCACGTTATAATCTGGTATGTTGCCACAGTTACCGGGGCGACAGATTTACAGTCCCCCGTGTACTCGGCGATTTGCTCAGATGTCAGGGCGGTTTTGTCGAGAAGTTCCTCGATCCACTGATGCACCGCCGCTACGTTGGTGGTCAGAATGAGCGTGTTGGTTTTCAGAAGCGACATCATCAACATACCGACAATGGTCTTGCCCGAACCGCACGGCATAACAACCACGCCGTACCCCGTTCCCGGCGCGCCTGGCGTGGATTCCAGCGTTCCCAGCACGGAACGAGCCGCCTCCAGTTGGTAATCCCTGATGTCGAACGGGCGGCCAGAGCCGCAGGAGGTTTTCAGGGTAATATCCAGCGGCTCGCCGGGAACAAACGGGGCTTCGTCCTGCACCGGCCAGCCCATCCGTATCAGTTCGCGCTTGACGCTGCCTCGGTCGGTCAGGCGCAGGGAAAAGCCCAGCGGGGTTTTCGTAAGGTACTTTTCAAGGCTCTTTGCCGCCTCGATTTCCGCCAGCACCGCCTCATCAGCGGCGGTAAGCAGCAATTCATCCGGCATTGCATCGCTGTTCGCCACGCCGCCATTTGCACCGCCTTCGCCACCCGCAAGCTGCGCTTCAGATACCAGGCGAATTTTCCCGTAGCGGGACATTGTATCGCTAAAACTTTCGGCAATGCCCGACGGGATTGGGTAGCGCGTGTACTCGTTCAAAACACGCACAACATCCGCCGGGGAAAAACCCGCACTGGCGGCATTCCACAGCGAAAGAGGCGTTATATGGTAGGTATGAATATGCTCCGGCGATTTTTCCAGTTCCGCGAAGGGCAAAATCTCCGCCCGCGCCTGTTCTGCTCTAGCGGCGTGAACATCCAGCAGCAACGTTCTGTCGCTCTGCACAATAAGGGGATTCTCCGGAACTTGCCGCATCGAGTTAACAGCCATAACCGTTTAATTATATAGAAAAAGAGAAATTAAATCAATTTGTTCGAG
>WQZT01000216.1 GCA_009780595.1 Treponema sp.
CCCACCAGTTTCGCGGCAGCCGCACTGGCTGTTTCTTCCTGTATCGTAACACCGCCGCTTTTTACCGGCATCACAAAGGTCTTTTTCACCTTCGTAGGCGATCCTTGCAGCCCGATTTTTGCTGTGTCGATATGCGGCATATCAGCGATACCAATATGCCTGATTTCCGCTTTCTTCGCGGCAAGCTTCCTTTTAACACTTGGGAAGCGGGGATCAAAGTTTGGTTTTGTGAACGCCACCATGCAGGGAAAACCGACACCCATCACCTGTCTACCGTTGTCGGCTTCCCGCACAACATTCAGAGCGCCATTTTTGTACTGGCACGTCAGAGCGCCCGTAATTTGCGGCAGTTCCAGAAACTCGGCAATCGCCGGCCCGGTTTGGGCTGTATCGCCGTCAATCGCCTGTTTCCCGCAAAAAACCGCGTCGAACTTCAGCGCCTCAAGCTCCTCGATTTTCTTGATACACTCGCTCAGAATATAGCTCGTCGCCAGCGTGTCAGAGCCGCCAAAAAGCCGGTCGGTCGCAAGGTACGCCGTATCTGCCGCAACCGCGAGGCATTCCCGCAGCGCGTTCTCAGCCTGCGGCGGCCCCATCGACAGAACGAATATTCTCGTCTCAGGCAGCTCATCCTTGATCCGCGCGGCAGCCTCTAACGCAAAGCCGTCGTACGTGTTGAGAATGCTCTCAACACCCGCTCGTATCAATGTGTTAGTTTCCGGGTCTATCTTTATCTCCGCCGTATTCGGAACCTGTTTGACGCAAACGATGATGTTCATCCCGCTCTCCTAGCCAGCAAGCGCGCGCTCTTTCAGTTCATCAACGGTATAACAGTCTTTTCCCGGATTCAGTATCAGTTTCGGGTAAAAGACTTTTTTGATCGCCCGTTGAAGTTCGAGATTTGTCGAGCCGGCAGCTTCCTTAAAGAAACCAACTTTGCCCAGCCCAATCCCGTGTTCGCCAGAAATATCGCCGCCAAGCTCGATTGCCTTTTTATAAATAGGTGCGAAAAATTCATCAACCTGTTTCAGGAACTCTTCCCGTTCCATCGTTTTCGAACAAGCATAAATATGAAGATTTCCATCCCCGGCGTGCCCAAAGTAAATAGTTTCAAAATCAAAACCTTCGGCAACTCCCTCAACGTATGCAACGTAGTCCGCTATCCTGCTCACCGGAACGACAACATCGCACTCGTCAAGAAGCTTAGTCTGCTCCTTAATCCCCTCGTAGAACGAGGAGCGGGCAGCCCAAATATCTTTGAGCTTGGGCGGAGTATCGGCAACCAGCACATCCAGCGCGCCGGATTCAAGGAAGAACTCGGAAGCTTTCTCGATGAGCGGATCAAGATCATCCGCCGATGCTCCGTCAAATGTAACCAGAAGGTACGAGCCAATTTCTGTGCCATCGATTGTTCTAGGGAAAATCTGCTTGCCGATATATTCCTCAGAAGATATGAGGATTTCCCGCTCAAAAAACTCGACAGCCTGCGGACGAAAGTCAACGAAAAACTTCGGCACGGCAGCAATGCAGGCGTGAAGATCCTCGAACGGAGCCATCAGGCTGACAGTCGCTTTCGGCGCAGGTATCAGTTTCAGCGTCAACTCAGTGATAATTCCAAGCGTACCTTCGGAGCTCACCATTAAGTGCGCGAGGTTATAGCCGGAACTGACTTTGGTTACCGAACTTCCAAACGAGGTAATTTCCCCTGACGGCAGGACAACCTTCATGGCCTTAACGTAGTCCCTCGTTGTGCCGTACTTAACGGCGCGCATTCCGCCAGCGTTGGTCGCAGCGTTACCGCCCACCGTGGAAAGCTTCTCGCCGGGATCAGGCGGGTACAGAAGCCCCTTGCCCAGCGCGTCAGCCGCCAAATCCTTCAGCAAAACACCCGCCTGAACCGTTACGCTAAAATTTGGCTCGTCGTAGGAAATGATTTTATTCATGTTCGACGTGCAGATAACAACGCCGCCAAAAACCGGCGTACACCCGCCGACAAGCCCCGTTCCCGCCCCTCTTGTCGTAACGGGAATATTGTTGTCGCAGCAGATTTTAACTATCCCCGCAACCTCCTCGGTACTCAGAACATCAATAGCGACCTCCGGCATATTCGAGCCATAAATCGGCATTTCGTCTTTGCTATAGTCGGGGTTTATATCCGCGCCCGACATAACCCTGCCCGGCGCAACCTTTTCCAGCGCCTCGATAATTTCCTTCGTTACAGGATTATAATTCATAGTGTTTCTCCTTGGTTTGCACATTTGCAAATAAGTTACAATGAGTATTATCTTACCATAAACAGCAAAACTAGCAAAGCCATTGCAATAAAGAACTGGAAATCGTGCAACTTTACCCCATTCACATTTATCTTTTTTTATAGTATAATCAAGAACAATGAGTAGAGCGGCGAAAAAATATCAGGTGGATCAGCGAATAGTGTATCCCAGCCAAGGGGTGGGGATAATCAAATCCATCGAGGAAAAAGTTTTCAAAGACGACAAGGTTCTTTACTATGTGATTTACCTTGAAGTATCCGATATGACCATTATGGTTCCGACAGACAAAGCGGCTGAGTTGGGGATACGCCCGATTGTCGCCAAAGACGAGGCGCTGAGGGCGCTTGAACTAATCGGCGAAGAATACGAGTCTATTCCTTCGGACTGGAAGTTGCGGTACCAGATGAATATGGAACTGTTGAAAAAGGGGAGCATCACCGACATTGCGATGATTGTGCGTTCTTTGTACCACAGGAGCAAGGTGAAAGAGCTGCCTATTCTTGAGCGCAAGCTTTACGATTCTGCGCTGAAGCTTTTCGAGGATGAGATTACTTATTCACTGCGGAAATCCAGAGACGAAGTGGAAACGCTGATTTTTACCCGCCTGGAAGCGGAGCCGGAGCCAGCCGCAGCGACAGAAACAGCAGACGACGACGAGTAACCTTGCCATGCCTGATGAACAGCTTCCCATCGCGGCGGTACTATGCGCGGCCGGGGCTTCGATACGGATGGGTGGCATAAAAAAAGAATATCTGCCTATACCTAAAAATCCTCTTACTGTGCTGGGCTCTGCGTTAAGCGCTTTTACCGCGTGCCCCCGTATAAACCGCATCGTTATCGCCACACCGCCGTCATCGCAAACGGAGGCGCGCGTTGCACTTGGCGAACTTCTTTCAGACCACTGGCACAAGCGCGTTCTGTTTGTCGACGGCGGC
>WQZT01000217.1 GCA_009780595.1 Treponema sp.
GATACACTTCAAGCTGGCGGCCAAGTTCCTGCAGCACCATCTTTTCAGCGTCGTTTTTCAAAGCATCAAAATCGTATTGGTCTATGAAAGCCATTGCTAACTCCTTACGAACAATATAGGGTTATTTTTACTATTGTACAATACCTTGCAAACCCTTATAAAAACCTTACAGCAGGAACGTTATGCACTCCAAGGGACAAATTTTGTCAGATGTTTGAAGAAGGTAAGATCAACCGCACCAACTGGCCCATTCCGGTTTTTGGCAACGATAAGCTGCACCTTCTGCCCATCTTCGCTAAACTGCTCTTCGGTGCTCTTCTCAAGCTCCCGGTCGCGGTTAATAAACATAACCATATCCGCATCCTGCTCGATGGAGCCTGATTCCCGAATATCGGCAAGTCCCGGCTTTTGGTTCTCCGCCTCGCGCCTGAGCTGCGAAAGAGCCACCACCGGAATATCCAGCTCGCGGGCAAGCCCCTTCAGCGCCCTTGAAACTTCGGAAATCAGTTCCCAGCGCGGGAGCGTTTTGTTGTCCGAAGCGATAAGCCCGATATAATCGATAAAAATAATCTCGATTTTCTCCTGCTGCCTGAGCATCCGCGCCATCGCCTGAATATTGAGGATTGTCATATTAGACATATCAACGATAATCAGCGGCGCTTCGCGAAAAGCTTCCATTGCGCTGAAGATATTTGGAAAGTCGGAGTTTGCGAAAAAGCCCGTTCTCAGGTGATGCGAATTGACCCGCGCCTCCGAAGAGGTAAGACGCAGCCCCAACGCCCGCTCGGACATTTCCAAGGAGAAAAAAGCGGAAGGGATTCTTTGCCTGATGGAAATATTTGCTGCCATACTCAAAGCGATGGCTGTTTTTCCCATACCAGGGCGCGCACCGATAATTATCAGCTCTGCCTTCTGAAAACCGGAGGTCATTTTATCAAGGTCGGCAAAACCCGAAGGAATACCGGTGTATTCCGGTTTGCGGCGGTGCACATCCTCCAGATAGTTAAAAACGCCCTTCGCTGTTTCCCCGATTTTCCTGTAGCGAAAAATTCGCGTGGGATCGCTGATTTCAAAAAGCTTTTGCTGGGCTTTTTCCAGCAGGAACTTTGGCTCGATGGTTTCATCGTAGGCTTGTGTCCCCGCTTCACCAGAAAAGCGAATGAGCGCCCGGCGCAGGGCGTGGCTCTGCACAATCTGCGCGTAATACTCCGTGTTTGCGCTGGAAGGAACGGCGTGGGTAAGCGAGGCGATGTAATCGTTGCCGCCTGATTCATCAAGTTTGCCCGTTCGCTCAAGTTCGCTGTTAAGCGTCAAAAGGTCAGGGCGCGTGCCGTTGTTGTACAGGTTGACAATCGCCGCGTAAATCTTGCGATGCCGCAGGGAATAAAAATCATCTGCCGCCACATACTGCTGGGCGATGGTTATGGCACTCTCATCAATGAGCATTGCGCCAATAACCGCCCGCTCAGCATCGTCATTGTGGGGAGGAATTCTGCTAACACTCTGTTCGGCCATCGCTGCCTACCGTATCCGGCGCGTTATTCGGCGCGTTCTTCGGTTTGCGCTTCCGTGCTGGCGGTATCCGCTGCAGCTTCCGCCACGGCAGTTGCCGCGGTTTCCGCACTGGCAACGGCGGCTTCTGCTCCCGCTGCTTCGGTTTCCCGTGCTTCGTCCCGGCGTTTTCGTGCAGGGCGGGCGGTGGGCGCGGCTTTCGTTTCGGTTTTTATTTCCTGCCCGATAACCGTTACGCTCACTTCGGCAGCGGCGCTCTCATACAGTTTAATATTTACCTTGTATTTTCCGGCATTCTTGATATTCGCACCAGCGGCAAGTTCAATGCGCTTGCGCTCTATTTGGTGGTTGTGCTTTGCAAGTTCGTCGGCGATGGTCTGAGTGGTAACCGCGCCGTACAGCTTCCCGTTAGCGCCAGCCGGCATCGTTATCGACAATTCAAGGCTTTCAAGTTTCTCTTTGATTCCAGCGGCATCAGCACGCTTTTGCGCCTTTCTCGCCTCGATTGCCTCGCGTCGCCCCTCAAAAAGTTTGACCGTCCCTTCGTTAAACGGCAGGGCAAACCCTCTCGGAAACAGATAGTTTCTGGCGTAGCCTCTGGCTACATCCCTGACATCACCTTCTTCCCCCAGCGGGGCAAGATCCTTGTTTAAAATAACCTTCATACTCAAGCTCCTATCGTTTAGTTTTTTACGGGAGGAGAATTAACTCCCGGTGCCCCCCGCCCCCGGAGTAGAGGGCGGCCCGTCTATTTTGGATACCCGCAAGGGCAGCCAATTCTCAGCGATTCCCAGAAGGACAACGCCCCCGAAAAGAACCGCATTGATTCCAGGACTGAAAAGAAGAAGCAAAAACACCATGCTTAACACCAGTTTCACAAACGGCGTTCCCGTCCGGTTTGCAAGGAAGAAAAACACGATGCCCAGCCCCTGCGCCAAGTACAGAATACCGCACAGGGCTAAACCATTCCACAGAACGGCTTGCACCGCCACAAAACCCGCCTTGCTGCTTACAACCAGCAACAGGAGCGTAGCGGATAAAACCCAAATCATCGCCGGATGCACCCGGAAAAACTGAAGCAAATCAGCCTCGGGTTTACCGATAAACTTATTCCCCCAGTTTTTGCACAACCGCGCCAGCGCAAACCCTACAGAGCTACAGAAGAAAAACAGCAGGGCGCAAAAAACAAGCGCCCCTCCCCGCAACATCGCGGAGGACATAAAACTCACCACCATTTCAGGCGTAAGTTCCTGCATAATCGCGCTCTGAACTACATCGAGGCCTGCCGCGCTCTGCCGCGAAACCAGTTCGGCAAGCGCTTCACCCATAAGCTCAAGAAAGCCGGGTGAAGCTGCCGCGCGGAAAAACATCCCCACAAACAGCAGCGATGCAGCCGCAGAACCAGCGGCAAACCGCATCGTTAACCCCCAGCGCGGCCGCATATCAGGCAGCGGGGAAACAATCCACGCAAAAACACCCGCCATCACCGCGAAGTGAACAATATCCCAGAAAATCCCCTGCGGCGGAAAGCCTTGCACCAACACCGATCCTATTACAAGGAGCGTATTAACTGCAACAGCGTAGAAAAGGGAACGCCACACCACCTGGCAACCGTACCGGAAAGCCAAAAAAGCAAACGGCACGACAAACAGTAGAGAGAAAAAGCCGCTCCTTGATAAAAAAAGAGATGCCC
>WQZT01000218.1 GCA_009780595.1 Treponema sp.
CACCAGTCCAAAACTGCAAGGTAAAGTTGCTCGGTGAATAATTGCCCGGCGCCATGATAAATGATTCGAGGGCAAAGGTGGCAAGCGGCATAATTGCAATCAAGCCGACTACTGCAACAAGCGCCAGCGAAATCGGCAGGCGGGAACGTTTTAGCTTGACTAAAGAAATGTTGGAGCTTTTTCCTGTAACGGTGGTAAACGATTTGCGCTTTCCGACAAACCACTGCTGAAACAGCAAAATCCCCGTGCCGAACACAATCATCACCAGTGCCATAATGTAGCCGTAGCCGGGGTTAAGTCCGTTTAACGTGCGGAACAACTGCGTGGTCAGCACCTGAAAGCGCACGGGCAGCCCCAAAAAAGCGGGAACGGCAAACGAACTCATACAACCGGAGAACACGAGCAAAAACGTGGAGAGAATGGCGGGCATCACAATGGGAATCGTGATGCGCGTAAAAATCTTGAGGCGGCTGGTTTTGAGGATGAGCGCGGCTTCTTCGAGGTTGGCATCCATGTTGCGCAAAATGCCGCCAATCAAAATGTAGGCAAACGGCGCGTAGTGCAAGCCTTGCACGATGATGATGGGAAATGCGCCGTACGCAAACCAGTTAGCGGTTTCAATGCCCGTGATTGCCGTGAACAAACCTTGCGCACCACCGATAAGCCTGTTGCGGAAAAAGTTTTGCCACGCCATTGCCATCGTCCACGCGGGCATTATGTACGGAAAAATAAAGGCAACTGAAATGAACGACTTCCATTTTATGTCGCTGCGCGTAACCAGCCACGCAACAATCCCGCCTAACAGGATCGAAACCACGCAGCTCCACAGCGAGGTGTACAGCGTATTCCACAGCGGGCGGAAAAAGATGTTAAGGCTTGTCTCGCCATCAAGCAAAATCTTTTGCCAGTGAAACGTGGTGAAACCGCCAATCGGCACACCGCGGACAGACATCACTTCTGCTGGATGGACGACCACCGTGTCGCGTATCAGGGACAACAGCGGGAAAAGGGTAAGAAAGCCCAAAACCACCGCCAAGCTTACAAGGATAACATTGTGCGGCTTTTTGAAGAAAAACCGCAGTCGGTTTTTAAGATTCACTGCCCCGTCCTTTTATGCGGCAACCATGAAATAGTGTAACGCTGTACTATCTGCGCCGCTATTTGCGGAAGGCAATGTTATTGACAAACTCTTCAACCTGAGCACGGTTTTCAAAGATGAACTGGGGATCTTCAGACACAAGCCGCGATTCCCAGAACGCTATCGGGTGATCGCCCTCGTTGACGGCAATGGTCGGATTGGACGAATATGCTCCGACATCGCGCGCCCACGGCTCAAAGCCCTCTGCATTCAGCAGAAACTCGATAAACAGTTTCGCTGCATTGGGATGGCTCGCATTTGCTGTCAGATGTATGAAAATCGGGTACATAAAACCAGAAAACGGCTCGATTTCCGTCATGGGCATAAGCGCCAGATTTTTGCTTGCCTCAAAGCGGCTTTTGGAATACACAAACAATCCCATGGTCGTTTGCGGCTGTCCTTTGATACCAATGTTTTCCGACATTGCAGTATCGCTATTGCCCAGCACAAGCCCGTTGTCAAAAAAGTGCTTTATCCACTCAAACCCAGCATTGGGCGTGGTAAGCGTAATCGGGCGACCGTAATGATTTTGATATGCGACCGCCAACCGTTCCGACCATTCAGGAGAGGTAAGCATGGTAAGGAAGTTCATGTTCACTCCCTCGATATTGGGCGCTTTGAATTGGATGAGTCCGCGCCACTGGGGCTCTGTCGTTTCCCACACGTTGCTGATTACGGGTGTTTGCGTTTTTTCACTGTTAAAAATAAAAACCTTGTTGTTAAATTGAAACACCAGCGGGTTTTGATATTGCGCAGGGATGATATTTTTAAGTGAAGGCGGCACATAATTGACAAGGTAATTCGTTGCCAGAAGCTGCCCGTAAACACGCCCTGAATCCTGCGAAATGACAAAATCCGCCCCTGCAATGCGAGCGCCAACTTCCGTACTTACCTTTTGAACAAGCGCCCCATCGTTCAGGTTGGAATGTTCCACCCGAATACCATAGCGCCGCTCGAACGCCTCAGCCGCATTGGCGATGCGGGAAGTAACTGAGTACACCACAACTTTGCCCTCTGCCTGAGCAGCGGCAACCAGCTCCTCGTGCGTCAACTCCGCAGAGGCGGCAGTATCAGAGCCGCTCTTGTTAGATTTGCTACAGCCAGAAGCAAAAACGATGACGGCAAACAGTAGCGCCGCAATAACGAGATTAAAACGCGAATGGTTCATGGATTCACCCCTTATAATTTCCGTATTGTGGAAATGGAATATGTGTATGCTACCGTATGTTATAATATCGTTACGATGTACAGGTGTCAAGAAAAAACAGCTCTGTATGCAAAACTAACATTATCCCCTTGCCGAGACGTATAAAAAAGGCTTGCCTGGAAATCAATACGTTCCGGGCAAGCCTTTCGAATAAAGCTTTAGCTTACAAAAGATACACTATACGTCAATCTTCCACATGCCGTGAAGATTGCAGTACGCGTATACTTCCTTCGCTTTTGTGCCTTCAAGGGAGAATTCCGCTTCAGGCGGATCGTTCGATCCCAAAAGGGCGTGCTGCCCGCCGTGTTCGGTGGCAACATACAAAAAGTCGATCAGGTGCTCTGCTGTCATCGGGTGCGCAATACTGCCAACTTTAACCTTTATACGGTTGCCGTTTTTCTCCACTACCGGGATATGCTTCTCCTGGCTCGCCTCTACCGTGTTTGGCGCAAGCTCGTGCATATTCTCGCCGCAGCAATTCAGTTTTCCGCCCTTATCCAAAAACAAAGCGGTAACATTACCGCATTTTTTGCAGACATAAAACTTTACGTTATTCATAAAACCTACGTGTGATCTTAAGTGGCTTTAGTGTTACACATAAATCTATACCTGTCAAGATGACGCGTTGCCGCATAAAAAACCTAGCCCAAATATGCTTATCCGAAGGATGGTTCGAAAGGCGCAATAGGGTTATCAATGAGAGAAAAAAAGGTACTTACAGAAGAAGGCTGCAGCGGTACAGGAAAGCCGGAAAATAAGAGAAAACGGCAATCCTTAATGAACTAACCGAGCATTTCCACTGCAACAGGAAATACTTGATCCACAAAGTGGCAACGTTGGGGAAAACTTCAACGG
>WQZT01000219.1 GCA_009780595.1 Treponema sp.
ACCCTCGCCGGAACGCTCCATTTCCTCAACCACGATAGAATATGTGCCGCGCTGGGCGTACACCGAAAGACTTCCGCGCACCTTTAGCAACATCCCGTCTTTCGGCTCAAAACCAAGCGAGCGGATGCGGTTTTTAAACATAACCGCTTGAATGGAAGCGGCAGAGTCCTTCAGCGTAAAGTAAAGATGCCCGGTGCTGGAAGGCCGGTAGTTTGAAAGCTCGCCCTCCACCATCACGTACGGAAAGCCGCCTTCCAACGTGCGGCGAATGAGTTCTGTAAGTTCGGAGACGGTGAGTTTCCGCTCAGCGCCCAGATTTGAAATGTCCACGGTACTAGTATATGGAAGAATCCCGATTATTGATAGGGAGGCGCGGTGCGGAAAACAGCTTGACATTTTGTAGTGTATATACTACATTATAATTATGAAGATACGGAAAACCAGTGTCTACCAGAAATGGATAGACAGTCTACGCGACAGCCGAGCTCGCTACCGAATACTCACGCGTATCGCGCGGCTGGAAAGTGGCAATCCTGGTGATGTCAAACCTGTCGGACAAGGTATTTCGGAAATGCGTATCGATTATGGGACTGGTTACCGCGTTTACTACAAAGAAACAGGTAAAGAGATTATTATTCTGTTGTGTGGTGGCAATAAGACTACACAACAGGCGGATATTAATCGAGCAAAAGAGATAGCAGCGTTACCGTTGGAGGAGGAATAAATGGAAAAAGTAACTGTAAGCGACTGGAACTTGGCGGACGAAATACATACAAAAGAGGACGTGATCGGTATTATTGATGCCGCCCTTCAGGAAAACGATATAGAGTTTTTTTGCAAGATTATTGGCGATGTTGCCCGTTCAAAGGGTATGGCGCAAATTGCGAGGGATTTGAACCTTAACCGTGAAAGCCTGTATCATTCGCTTTCAGAAAAAGGCAACCCATCATTTTCCACAGTTGTCAAAGTCCTTGATAATCTGGGGTTGCGGTTAAATGTAAGCGAGAAAATACCTGCTTGATAATAATGGTACTTGCAAAACTCAGAAGGAGATATAAATGCTAAAAACGAAAAAACTTGAAGTGTTTGACTATCTCAAAGCTGAAAAGACGTTATGTTAATTCTTTATATCATCAGGAATTAAAATTGCCACCTCGGAGAATTGAACTCCAGACACGCAGATTTTCAGTCTGCTGCTCTACCAACTGAGCTAAGGTGGCATGCTTTTGAATCATCATCACTACAACTTTAGCATCGCCGATGGAGTTACCATACCATATTGCAAAATTTGTGTCAATACCCCTTCAAAAAAATATTGAAAATACTGGTAAAAGATCATATTCCAAACTGCCATCGCTCCGTCGCGACAAGCTCTGCTGTGGCGTCAATGTGAGAGTCCTCAAGCGGCGGTGCGGCGAGAATGCGGCAGCGAATCAAACTGCCGGGGGCAGGTGGCGGCTCTGTACCGCAGGTAACAAGCAGTTTCAGGTAGTTTTCCGACACAGCCGGAAGTCCTTCCGCCGGAACCCCTGTTTCGACAACGGCTTCTACCTCCTTGCCAGCCCAGCGGGAAAGGTAATCCTGCCGACCTTTGCGGGCAAGTGCAGTCAGCCGTTGCACCCGCTGCGCCGCCTCACGGTCGTTCACCTTTTCGGGAAAATTGTACGCTGCCGTTCCCGGTCTCGGCGAGTAGGGGAAAGCGTGTATCCACGCAAAACCGACACGCTCGCACAGGGCAAAGGTTTTTTCAAAATCCTCGGCGGTCTCGCCGGGGAACGCCGCAATAATATCGCAGGCAAAAAACGGATCTCGGCGAACAGAACGCAGCAACGCCACCGTTTCCTCAACATCATCAGGACTGTACGTCCTGCCCATCCTCGTAATTATTCCCGCGCTGCCTGACTGCACCGAAAGGTGAAAATGCGGCCGTATCCTGGAATTCGCCAAAACTTTGGTAAAATCAGCACGGCTGGAATCCGCGAGCCAGTTCGGTTCAATAGAAGAAAGCCGCAGACGAATACTGCGAGTTCCCGTCAGAAGATAATCCAAAAGCCCGACAAAATCCAAACCGCTTGAATCGTGGTAATGGGTGATATTAACCCCGGAAATGACCGCTTCGGTAAACCCTTTTGCCTCGAGGGATTGCAGAGTTTTCAGCGCTTCGGCAGCCGCAATGCTGCGGTTCTTCCCGCGCGCAATCCTTGTCCGGCAAAAGGTACAGTGACGGTCGCACCCGTCTTGCACCTTGAGAAACGCCCGCGAATGTGACGCGAAACTCTCCGGCTGCAAACGGAAAACACCGTCATCATCGCTATCATCATTAATATCGATATTGTTCGTTGTATCCCGCAGAGGCGCAACGGGCGCAACAGCAGACACACGCGAATCGAACCACGAGGCAACAAGCTCGCTCACCTCGCCGTGAACGCCAACGCCGCCTTCACTCAGCACGCGGGGCAGGTCAAGAATGTCGGCTTTTCCCGCACCGGGAACAACAAAAAGCCGCCGCCCGCCGCCGGAAGGTTCCAGCGCCGCAATCGCCAGCTGCTCCACCTGCGCGTAGCACCCCGTAATAATCAAGCACATAGCCGGATAGCGGAGCAGAAGCCTGCGGATAAAACGGCGGGCTTTTTGCTCCGCCATCGACGTAACAGTGCACGTGTTAATCACAACAAGATCAGGCACAGGCGAACACGGCTCGCTCCAAGGAACAAAGGAAAACCCTTCGCGGCTGAAAGAACCTGTAATCGCCTCTGTTTCAAGCTGGTTCAGTTTACAACCCAGCGTATACACGGAAAAAATCATGCACTATACCATTGTATTATATTACTGCCGCGCCAAAGACTGCCGCACTCGTTCAAGCCCACGCTGGGCATCCCCCAACTGGGAGTTTAACGCGAGCGCCCGCTCGTACGCCGCAATCGCCGCTGTCAAATCCCCCGCGTTTTCTCTGGCATAGGCAAGCCGCGTCCACCACGCCGCATTTCCCGGAACGCGGTGCACAGCCGTAGTCAGCGCAATATCCGCGTGCCGGAAACGCCCCGTGCGGATGTAAATCTCGCCCTTCAAATGGTACACCCGATCTTTGCGGGGACCATCGGGGGCAAGGTCAACAAACTCCTGAAAATACTGCAACGCATCTGCATTCCGCCCCTGAAAAAACGCAATCTCCCCTAGTGTCAAGGTAACTCT
>WQZT01000220.1 GCA_009780595.1 Treponema sp.
CGGAAATCTTCCAATATAAAAGGAACTTATCGTTACCTGCCGCTGGGGACCTTCGTTATCCGAACGTGTCCGCTCGTTTGCACCGCTACCCATAGTAAACGTCCCGCCGCTTATCAGCAACAACTCGTTACCACCCTGCCCTTCCGCTATATTTACAATTTGCTGGGCGTACAGCAGCGCAGAGAAAGAAAGAAATGCAAGTGCACACAACTTTTTCATTATAAACCTCTTTAGTATGCCGGGGCTGACAGCTCAATCCCTGTTAAAATCATAACTTCTGGGCGGAATTCAAAATGTATCGTATCAAAAAAAGCCCACTTGCCGCCCCACACAAAACCGTACGCCTGGAAAGCTTGCACAACCGCTTCAGGCGGATGATGGCGGCGCTCGTGGGGCGTATTCCACCACGTCGGCCCAGCCCAAAGCCAGTATACCGCCCTGCCACCCAAATTGCGAGGGACAATATCTATCGCAACGCCGTAAGAATGAAACGACCTTGACTGCGTTCCCGCGACATTTCTCCAGTTCCAGCCGTGAACACTTTCGATTTCGTCTATCCAGGTTTGCACCTGCGGATCTGTTTGCGCCGCTTGCAGAATACGCGCCTCGACAGATGCAAGCGCTTGCTGAATTGCGCGGTGAACCGTTATCTGCCGACCCAAAAACTTCACCGGACTTACCCGCCGGGAAGATTCATTCACACCGCTTGCCTGATACAGCGCATCGAAAAAATGGTGGGCGCGCGAAACTTGAGCGCTCCGAGCAGTACCCGCCGCCTGGAAACGGCTGACCTGTTCAGGAGTGGGCAGTGTCCATGCGGGCAGCGTGTGCGGGTAATTGTCGTAAAAAGCAAGGGGGCGGTATTCATCGAACTTGTCCATCAACTCACCAGGCAACATCCGCCCTTCGGCATAGTAAAACCACGTACCGCGTAGCAGCACCGCCCAATCGCCGTTGCGAAACTCAGCTTGCGTGATGTCGGGGTATGCCTCCACCAGCGCCTGTGCCACCCGTTGCGCCTTTGTCGGCTCGATCTCTTCCGGCGGAAGAACGGCAACCGCCAGTTCGGCTTGGTATCCTTTCGGCTCAGGCGCGGGATTGACGATACCAATGGCAAAGAGAAGCCCCACCGCCAAAATAACACCTGAAAGAATTATAGGGCGCTTCAAAAACACGCCTCGAAAGAAACTCATTACAACCCCTTTAATGCCTTGTACGCCTGCAGCAGAGCTTTCCCTGCCTCCAGTTTTGCATACAAGGGGAATAAAATCAAGCTGCGCTGCCCTCCCGCTGCATTGCTCTCGTTGTAACGTACACCATTACCAACGCCAAGGGTAACACCATTGCTTGGGTAACCTGGTTTTGTTGATAAAATGCCGGGAAAAATCGTAACACAATAGTAACGAGCCCACTAATAAAGACATACGCCCAAAAAATCCGCAGAACACGGAGCGACGTAGCGCGTTTCTTAACATTTTTCGTAAACGCAAGAATTATACCACAAGGAAGCGCCACAAAATAAAGTGGATTTACAAAAAGAATATTAATATTCTCGAATGTATAATCGTGATTGGTAAACAACGTTAAAAAGAACAACATTAAACCGGCAGCGCCAAAGAAGAGTGCCAAAAAGCTATGCACAAGCCCTGAAAAAACTCTGAACCCTTTCTTGTTCCCGCACAAGCAACACAAAAGCAGCAGCACGGACGAAAAAAGAACACTGGCAAGGAGCTGGCGCGGCCACTGAAGCCGCGGCGTATCGAGAACCGCCGGGCGACCGACAGCTTCGTTAATAACCTGAATTGAGCTTATCAACGGGCGCTCGTTTCCGTCAGCATCGGTAAACCGGAAGTTATTGGCACGCTTTGCCAACTCCGCCGGCAAAAACATATCGTCCCAGACGGTCATCGGCGTATCAATCACCTGCCCCATCCAGAAATTCAAAATCCAGTCGAAAAAAGGATTGAACCACGTGTGCCGCCTGACGTGCTGGCGCAGGGTGAAATACCCGGGCGCATTCCCGTACCGTTCCTTAAACTGCCCGTCTGTCGCCATATCGAGAATATCGCGGATTCTCGTGGAGCAGTTGTCCCGAAAATGGTGGTATTCGTAGTCGCGGTTTTCAGGCAGAACGTTATTTGCCGCAAAATGTGCAATCGCCTGTTTTTTTTCAGGCGGAAGATTCAGCGTGAAAAGTATTACATCGCGGTTTGTCTGCGTGTATACCCTGTACGTTATTTCAGCCTTAGAAACGGCAGTCATATAGATAAGCCGCCCAAAGGCAAAATCGAGGAAGAAGTTTTCGTTCTCAAACGAAAAAACGCCCCAATCGTAAAACAGAGATTGACCTGTCAGGTGATCTTCCACCACAAGGCCGAGATGCCCCCACCAGAAGTACAGCTCGTCGCCGGGGCCGATGAGCGCCAGATGAACGCTGAGGTTGTCCCCCTCAGCAGAGCCGCCCGCTTGTGCGAACAGCGCGTGCCGGGGGAGAAGCAAGCAAAAAAACAGCAAGAGCCCCGCCGCCTTGCCGAAGAAGCTAAGACAGCGGGAAGGAGAACGACCATCGCCATCCTTTTCTGACAATACCAACCGTTTATCCAATTTCCGCTATCGGTTGCGCCGCTGTAACCGGCTTTCCGGTGGGAACAAGGAAGTGAACTTTTCCGGCGGCAGTAGACTTTATCTCTAGTTCCATCTTCATCGATTCCATCACGAGAATCGTCTCGCCGGATTTGACTTCCGCGCCCTCGTTTACAGCATAACGGATAACCGTTCCCGCTACGGGGGCGGGCTGCACAACGCTAGCCGCCGCTGGTACAGGTGCTGCTGGCGCAACGGGAGCAGGTGCAACCGCCGCGGGCGTGGGAGCCGCCACAGGAGCTGCGGGAACAGCCGCGCCGCTAATCTCCGCGATTGGCTGCGCCGCTGTAACGGGCTTTCCGGTGGGAACGAGGAAGTGGACTTTTCCAGCGGCGGTGGACTTTATCTCCAGTTCCATTTTCATCGATTCCATCACGAGAATCGTCTCGCCGGATTTGACGTCCGCGCCCTCATTTACGGCGTAACGAATGATCGTTCCGGCGACAGGCGCGGGCTGCACAACGCTAGCGCTTGCCGCTGGTGCGGGCGCTGCTAACGCAACGGGAGCCGCAGCAGGAACAGGTGCAACCGCAGC
>WQZT01000221.1 GCA_009780595.1 Treponema sp.
ATGGTCAGGAGGACGTGGGCGTGCAATTTGCCGCCGTCCTTTTCATGGATGCAGATGTCGGCGCACATACCAGCGGACACAAAAGTACGTTGCACAAAATCATGGGCGAGCGATATGTTCTGCTCCCTTGTCAGTTCCAGCGGCAGGGAAAACTCGACTTCCCGCGCCAGTTGTGCGTTTTCGGCTTTCTCTGTTTTTTCGACCGCGTTCCATAATAATGCGCGGTTTGAGAATTCCCCCGGCGCTTGCGCGGGGAGCAGTACCCCGGTATGCACCACGCCGCCTTTGCGAGTGTAGTCATGTATGATCCCGTCATATTCGTTCTTGATAAGCTCGGCGGCGCGGTAAGCGGCGGCGGCGACCGCCGACTTGCCCCTGCCCCGGCTTATGACTTGGACATGAGAGTGGAAATGGAATGTTGACAACGGTTGCACCGCCTTTCATCGTAAAATATGGCAAGGCGGCAAGCTGTATCCCGATTGCGGGGATATGGCTTGCCGCCTTGCGTTGCAGGGTATAACGGAGTTCCGCCCTGCCGTAACCTTTTGACCGATAGGGAAAAAGCGCCGTCTGCAAGACCGCACATACCACGGCGGCGCAGCCGTTGTGGTATATCAGTGCGCATTTCCTTTTCGGAAATGAGGGGGCTTACGCCCCCTGCCGATTTGCCTCCTGCGGTTTGGTCGCCGATGATGCGCCGCCGCCCTGCGGTGGCTGCGCCGGAGCGGGTTCAGCCGTTTTTTCGTTGCCCTGCGGCGGTGCGACGGGTTTTGGCGCGGGTACGTTTTCGCCCTGCGTCGCCGCAACGGCGGCGGGTTTGGCGGGAGCATCGCCGCCGCCATCTGTGCCACCTGCGCTGTTTTTCGCGTCATCTTTGTCCTGTTCGGCTTTGAGCGTTGCGAGGGCGCGCCGCCCGAAATCGTTGGCGAGGGTCTTTTCGAGGAAAGCATAGAAACGCTCGTCCGACAGACCGATGGTGTCGGGCAGGATGCTCTCGATATGCGCCCCGCGCTTGCAGATGCGGTGGTTGCGCTTTTTGCGCTCCTCCGCGTTATGCTGGCGTTTGAGCCGATTCATCTCGTTTTGCATCTGCTCCATGCGCTCTTTTTGCTCGGCGATTCTCTCCGTGGTGGTTTTCCTTGTTGACATGATTGTTGTCCCCTTTCAATATATTATGATTTTTGGCATGATAAAGGCGGCTCCCGTTGTAGTCCAAGAGCCGCCCGTGTGCGGTTGGTTTATTCAGTTATACAGCCACAGCCATCGCTGCTTCGGCTGCTTTGGCTTCGCGCTTCTCCTGCGCTTTCCTGCGCTGGTATTCCCGCTGGTACTCGCGGTTGTACGCTTTCCACTTTTCCGCTTTCTCCGCTTCGTCGGCGGCTATCTGCTCCGGGGTGCGGGAGTCCTTCGGCTTTAGGGGCTTGCCGCCGTTGGCGCGGCGTTTGCGCTGGTATTCCCTGTGCCATACCCGGCGCTTCTCGCGCTCCGCCTGCTCCGCTATGGCGGCGGGGTCTGGCGCTATGACCGCTTCGGCAATTGGCGGGGCATAGCGGCCAATGAAGCTGAGGTGGATGTCCACCACTTGGGTTGTATAGCGCACGTTTTTCTCGGCGCGTTCGTGTACGACGATTTTTCGGACAAATTCGTGGAGCATGGGCGCGGTGAGTTCGGCAAAGTCGCGGTAGCGGCGGGTCAGCTCAAGGAAGTTCGCCGCCCGCGCCGCGCTGTCGTCAAAGTTGTCTATCCCGGCTTGCAGCTCCGCGATTTCCTGTTCAAGCCCGCTTTGTTCATACTCATACTCGACTGACAATACCTCAAAACGCTTGTCGGTGATGCGCCCGGCGACGTTATCCTCATAGATGCGCTGTATCAGCCTGTCGAGTTCTGCGCGGCGCTTTTCGCTTGCCGCCAGCTTCTTCCGCTGGGCTTTGACGTTCCCTGCCTGCTGCGCGGCAAAGGTTTCGTTTATCTGGCGGGTAAACTCCGCCTCGTTTTCCTTTGCGTAGGTGCAGACTTTGCGCAGGGCTTCAAGCACCAGTTCCTTCACCGCGTCCGCCTGTACGCCGTGTGGCGTACATTCCGTGGTGTGCTTTGTGTAACTGGAGCAGACGTATTTGTCCATCGCGTTGCCCTGCGTGGTCGTGCCGCGCACGTTGTACAGCTTGGCGTTGCAGTCGGCGCACCAGAGCAGCCCGGTCAGGGGGTGCGGCTCGCCGTGGGAATCGGGGCGGCGGCGCTTGGCGTTTTCGCGTATGCGGTTCGCCGTTTGCCACGTTTCCGGGTCTATGATGGCTTCGTGCTTGCCCTCGAATACCACCTGCTGGTCGGCGGGCGTGGGCTTGCGGTGCTTGTCCTTGAAACTGGATTTGTGCGTCTTGAAGTTGACCATAAAGCCCATGTACTCGGTGCGTCCGAGGATGTACTGCACCGTCGTACCCCACCATCTGTGCGGGTCGTCGAAGTCCTTGTTCTTGCTGTTGCCCATCCCTTTTTGAGCAAGGTAATACGACGGGCAGGGTATCCGCTCGGCTTGCAGGATTGATGCGATTTGGTAAGGGCCGCAACCCTCAAGCGTCATCTGAAAAACCCGGCGCACCACGTCGGCGGCTGCCGGGTCGATTATCCATTGATTTTTGTCGTCGGGGCTTTTAACGTAACCATACAGGGCATGGCTGGATGTGTGCTTCCCGTTCGTGCCTTTGGCGCGGTAGATGGCTTTCACCTTGCGGCTTGTGTCCCTTGCGTGCCACTCGTTCATTATCGAGCGGAAGGGGAGGAAGTCGTCCTCGCCGCGCGCCGTATCCACGTTGTCGCCGATGGCGATGAGCCTTACGCCTTTCTGGCGCAGGGTTTCTATCAGAAGCCCTACGCGTAGGTGGTCGCGTCCAAGGCGGCTGGTGTCCCCATACGGTATAATAAGACTAAATCCAAAATCCCCAGTAATATCAAGGATTGCAGGGGTTTGGTATAGTCTTTTTCCACTTTTATACCACACTATTATGGGGCGAAAAAACGACAGCAAAAATGGCGATGTGTCATTACAGCTAAAATTTTTGCCCCGAAAGGAGAAAAATTATGGGCAAGGTTTTGGCAATATGTTCACGCAAGGGGGGCGTAGGAAAGACTACGACAGCAGTAAGTTTAG
>WQZT01000222.1 GCA_009780595.1 Treponema sp.
CGACGGCCGATGCCCGGAAACCAGCGGCGAATTGGAAAGGCTCACCGTCGCCACGCCGCCTTTGCGCTCCACTTCCATGTGCCGGTCTCCCTGCGCGATAAGGATGCGGCCGCTTTGTATAATGTCCCCATGTTCGGCCTCTTTAACCTCAAGCGGGCAAATTCGCCCAAGGCTTTTGGCAAACTCATTGGTAAAGCCGGCGGGCATGTGCTGAACCACGAGTATCGGTACGGTTAAATCTTTATCGAGATCGGCAAAAACCGTTCGCAACGCATCGGGGCCGCCAGTGGAAATACCAATGGCGATAATTTCGGTTTTGCCAGGCTTGCGTATCTGTGGCGGCGGTGTTGCGGGAGCCGCCGAAGGCGTAGCAGCCAGCTTGAAATAAGCCGCCATATCCGGGTGAGATGTTTTCGGCACAGGTTTTTGCGCGTATTCTTCCGGCGGAAGAACTCTCTTGCCCAGCGAGCGGCGGTAAGCGCTCCCGTACCCCATCAGTTTCGGTATCAGCATGTCCTTCACGCTGTTTATATCCATAGAAATCGAGCCGGAAGGTTTCTGCACAAAATCGCTGGCACCCAGCGCGAGCGCTTCCATCGTTATCTTGGCTCCCTTTTCGGCAAGCGAAGAAAGAATAACCACCGGGATTTTAATGTTTTGCTTTTTTAGTTCCTGCAAGAACTCAATCCCGTTCATTTCAGGCATTTCCAAGTCCAGGCAGATAACATCAGGATTGACTCGCGGAATCTTTTGCAACGCGAAGTTGCCGTTCATCGCTTTTTCGGCAACGACAAGCCCGGGCGCATCCTCAATCATACGGCCAATGAGATTTCGCATCATCGCCGAATCATCAACAACCAGTACCGATATTTCATCAGACATAGTATACCTCCTTTGTTAGGTAAACTTTCGATACAACGTAGCCCATTCAGTTTTCACAAACTCAAATTTGGTATCCATCCCAAACAGGGACTCCGAATGACCGATAAATAAAAACGATTTTGATGCCATAGCGTCCCAAAACCGGTTAATTACCGCCTTTTGAGTAACTTCATCAAAATAGATAATTACATTTCTGCAGAAAACAATATCCATATTTCGCAAACCTGCATCGTGTTTGAGGTTATGGTAGTCAAAACGGATTTTTGACATTATATCCGCGTGAACTTTATAGCCGCCTTCGACCTTGTCAAAATATTTTTTCAGATAGTTTTCCGGAATGCCCGCAATTCTGCTGTCGGCATAAAAGCCTTCCTTGGCGGTCATAAGGCATTTCAGACTTAAATCACTGGCGACTATTTCGCATTTCCACGAAGGAGGCAGCACCTCGCGCATCAGCATCGCAATAGTATACGGTTCTTCTCCGGTTGAACATCCGGCACTCCAAACCTTGATAGTGGTATTGCCAGTTGCTTTTTTAGCGTTCATAAGCTCCGGGATAACGTGCTTCTCCAAAGCTTGAAAATGCGCCTCATTGCGGAAAAAGCGCGTCAAGTTGGTCGTTACCGAATCAAGAAAACTTTTTAGTTCGCCCTGATCGGTCGTGATCATTGAAAAATACGTCTTTACAGAATCAACAGATTTCTCTCTGAGCGCTTCCTTCAACCTGCTTTCAAGGATGGAGCGGTTTGTCGGAGTAAAATGAATACCGCACTCATCGTAAATAAGCTTGCGGTATTGCTCAAAATCGACATCTGTAAAAAAATCAGCTTCGCCCATTATTATACTATATACCTATAACGAAACGATTGTCAATGAATTGTTCAAAATACAAAGGATTTTGCGAGTGTTACGGTGGCGCTACAGCGCAAGCGACAGGGCGGTCGCGGTAAGACCTGCGGCAAGGGGCAGCAGGAGGTTGTCGAAGTCCCGAGGCGAAAACGCCTCCGCGAGGGTGGAAACTATTCCGGTGGCGAGGGCTATTCGCCAGTCAGCGAACACAAGGTAGCACGCGGCGGCGGCAACGAGGAAACACGCGGCGCAGCCTTCGACACTTTTGCCGCGCAGAAACGCCGGGCGAAGGCGGCCAAAAAACTTGCCAACCAGCATTGCACATGAGTCTCCAAAGGCAAGCGAGTAAATCGCTGCTGCCGCCGCGTGGGGCGGAAACAGCACAATTGTCAAAAACGCGCCAAGCCCCAACGTTACCGGGCCGAGCGCAAAACACCCCTGCTCGCGCTCCCTTAAAACACCCCGTGTAATAGAAGAAATAAACGGCAGGGAAAGCCCAACGAAGCGCAAGCCCTCCGCGCACATATAAAAAAACGCGCCCGCCAAAAGAAGCAGCGCCGTGTGGGAGCGGTTCATTGCCGCAAGCGCGGGTGTTAGAGCTATGAGGCTGTGTATGGCTTTTCTGATCAGTTCGGACTTCATGGTGTGTTACCTTGTTGTATGATATACTTATTAGCCTGATAGGTAAAGGAGGGGAGCACCGTGAATAAAATCGAACTGCGCCGCTTTTTTAATACTCTTTTTGAAGGGCTCTCTGCTCCGGGCGCTGTTCCCCTTTTGTTGGATATTGCGGATGCGGCGGTGGGGCAGAGCAGGGGCGGCGGTGGTGCACTGTACAGGCGGATGGAGCGTCTTTACGCGCGGCTGTGCCGTCTGCAAGGGGAACTGAGCCATCTGGATTTGAAAAAAGCCCGCCTCGGTGCAACACTGGGCATTGCTGGGTACAAAACGCTTGAAGATTTTGCATTTTCCAGCATCGACTTTTCCCGCTACCGCCTGATACCTGCAGAGAACTTTGAAAGCCTTTTTCCCGAAAGTTTGACAGATTTTGACGACAGTTTTTTTAGGAAAAGTTTTGGTGTTTCACGGCAGGCGGTGAAAATCATTATCGAGAAAAGTTACGAGAAAACAGACGGCGGATACCGGCTCCGGCACGAAAGCGCGTTGATCCTTTCGGCGATGCGCGCGCTTGAAACCTCTCTGAACACAGTTCCGCTATTTACCGCCGCCAATATTGCGGCGGAACTGCGCTCTCTGCCTGCTGTGCAAGTATCGCTGCCACAAGCGCCAGCGGCACAAGCACCGCCGGATATAAAGCGGCTGTGCCAGCTCGTTGTCCGGACGCTTGACAACGCGGAAATTACCCACCACGACGGTGCAACGACCAAGCTTTTTATTTCGGCGCA
>WQZT01000223.1 GCA_009780595.1 Treponema sp.
ACACAGACGACCCGCGCATTAGTTCCGGAATGTTTGCCCGTGTCCGCTTAAACACCAGAACTTTCGAAAACGTAATTTCCATACCTCAACAAGCGCTGGTAGAACGGCGCGGGGTAACCGTGGTCTACGTTTTGCACGATGCCCCTGACGGAAGCTCCAGCGTGGAGATGCGGGAAGTGGTAACCGGCGCGAGCATCTCAGGCGAAGTAGAAATCCAAAGCGGCCTTGCGCCGGACGAAGCAGTTGTCGTGCAGGGACAGCAGTTCCTTGCTGACGGCGCCGCCGTGCGGGTATTGGGGAGGGGAATGTGAGCGTAGCATCTAAAATCGTTCAGCGCCCGGTTCTCGGCATTATAGTTTTTGTACTTGTTGCCATTGTGGCGACGTTTTTTGTCGCCGATATTCCGATTGATATGCTACCGGAAATCAATCCTCCCTTTCTTGTGGTAATCGCCCCCTATCCCGGCGCAGGGCCTGAAACGGTCGAGAACTCTGTAACCAGAATACTGGAATCCCAGTTGATAAATATAAGCGGGATGCGGCAAATAACATCAACCTCCAGCGAAAACATGAGTCAGATGTTTTTGGAGTTTGAGTTTGGCGAGGACATTGACGCAAAGATAATTGATGCGCGTGACAGAATAGACCGCGTGCGAAACAGCCTGCCCGATGGAGCGCTTGCGCCCATCATATTTCAGATTGATATTAACATGATGCCAATCATGCGTATCGCTGTTCACGGCGACCGCAGCGCTAACGAGCTGCACGAGATTGCGAATAACGTTATCCTTGATCGCCTCGAGCAGGTAGACGGCGTGGCAACTGCCAACGCCAGAGGCGGCACGGACAGGCAGGTGCGGGTGGAGCTTTCGCAAAACCGGCTTGAAGCGCTGGGGCTTACGATTACCGGCATTGCCGGAACGCTCGCCGCACAGAACCTGGAACTGGGCGCGGGCAGCATCGTGGACGGCTCGGTGAGTTACGGCATACGCACCACCGGAGAATTCCGCTCGGTGCAGGACATTGCCGAAACGGTCGTCGCCCAGCGCGGCGGCGTGGACATTCGCCTGCTGGATGTTGCCGATGTGCACTTGGGTTATCCGCGGGAAACTTCGTCGGCGTATATTAACGGGCAAGCCGGTATCTTTGTGGAGATAACAAAACAGACCGGCGCAAACTCGGTAGCGGTCGCCGATCGTGTCCACGCGCAGCTCGAAGAAATCCGCCTCTTTCTGCCCCCCGATGTGAGCATGGAAGTTATTCAGGACACGACTATTCAGATACGCGGTTTGATTGATGAACTGTTGAACGCCGCCGTAATCGGCTCTGGTCTTGCAATGGCGGTGCTGTTTTTGTTTCTGCGGAATATAAAAAGCACGGTTATCATCGGCATATCAATTCCGTTTTCGATACTCGTAACGCTTTTAATGATGCACTTTATGGGCATTACGCTGAACATGCTTACCATGGCGGGGCTTATTCTCGGCATCGGGCTTATCGTTGACTGTTCAATCGTAATTTTGGAAAATGTTTTTAAGTACCGCGAGCGCGGCGCCAAGCCCGACATTGCCGCGATTTTGGGAAGCCAGGAGGTAATGATTTCGATTGTTTCCGCAACGCTCACCACCTTGTGCGTGTTTATTCCCATCATCCTGTTTCAAAATCAACTTGGCTTCATCGGAATAATGATTCAAGATTTGATTATTACCGTGGGCATATCGCTTACTTCGAGTTTGCTGGTTGCGATCTTTCTGGTGCCGGTTCTTGCAAGTAAATATTTGCCGCTGTACACGCGGGTGCAGAAACCGCTGCGGAACAAAACGCTTATTAAAATCGACACGAGTATCGAGCAGGGGATCCAATCGCTCAGCTTAAACTACAGCCGTCTTCTTGCCAAAGCGGTCGGCAACCGTCGTGCTACCACGCTTATTGTTGTCGCCGTGTTTGCAGCGTCTTTGTTGGCGCTGCCGAGAATGCAGATTGTTATGACACCCGCGATGAGCGAAGATTCTTTTACGCTTAACGTGGAGCTGCCGCTGGGTACGTTGTACGAAGATGTTAGAGCAACGATGCTTCAGCTTCAGGATATTGCCATTGCCGAAATCAGGGGCGTAAAGAGTGTTATCACCACTATGCAGGAGTCCCGGCAGGGCGCTATGGGACGCGCTAGTGGTCAGGGGGAACTGACGGTAACGCTGGATTTGAATATGCCGGGCGCGGACACAGCCGAGCAGGCAATGAATCGTATGCGCGCGCGCTTTGGTGATTTT
Source organism: Treponema sp. (assembly GCA_009780595.1). Taxonomy (GTDB): domain Bacteria; phylum Spirochaetota; class Spirochaetia; order Treponematales; family Breznakiellaceae; genus WRKT01. The sequence goes on from WQZT01000223.1 coordinate 2,270, forward strand.
CCCAATGCTGAATTAACTTTCGCACAGGGCATGGGAATGGGCGGCGGCGCGGACATCGAACTTGTTCTTAGAATACATGACATAGAGCAGGGTCTTGATGCCGCCAGAGAGATACACGCTTTAATAGAAGAAGGCGTGCCTGAACTTATCGATCTTTCGATTGATATGACTGAGGGGTTGCCGCAGGTCGAAGTTGTTATCGACCGCAACCGCGCGTTTAGCATGGGGCTTTCGATAAGCGCTATTGCAATGGAAATTGCCGCGGCGATGAACGGCGTTACGGCCACCACCTTCCGCTACGAAGGCAACGAGTTCGATGTCGTTCTTGAGATGCGCGAAGAAGACCGCCGGGGGCTTCCCGATTTGGGGCGCATATTCGTACCTTCGAATATCGCAGGTCTTGTTCCCGTTTCTAACTTTGCCGATCTGGAGCGGGGGTTGGGGCCGGTAAGCATAAACAGGCAAAACCAGTCCCGCGTTATCAGCATATCGGGGACTCTTGCCGCAGGTGCAAGCGCGCACGAGGTGGAGCAGAGAATCCGCAATATTCTTGATGCCGAGTTTATTCTCCCTGACGGAATGATTTTAAGTTACGAGGGGCAGGCGGGTGAGATTAACGAAATGCTCCGGACTTTCGGGATTATTATAATTCTGGCGGTGCTTTTAGTTTTCGGCACGATGGCGGGTTTGTATGAATCGTTTAAGACTCCGTTTGTCAACATGTTTACTATTCCGCTTATGCTTATCGGTGTGGTTGGCATTTATCTTATCACGGGACAGGCGCTCAGTATGATAACGATGATTGGGCTTGTAATGCTTGTGGGTATCGTAATCAACAACGGGATCATTCTGGTCGATTACACCA
>WQZT01000224.1 GCA_009780595.1 Treponema sp.
CCCGCCGAAGCGGTCGTTCAGCCGCTGCGAGGAGGCAAAGGGAATTACCTCATCGCTGCGCGAGGCAACCAGCAACGCCGGAACGGTAACTGCCTGCGCGTACCTGTCCGAGTAGAACTTGTGCCTAACCAGCAGGCGCAGTGGGCCGTGGAATATGGGCAGCACATTGTTAAATAGGTCGTACACGTTAGCGAACGGCGACAGCAGAAACAGCCCGGCGGTTTCCCGGTGGGCGGCAAGGTACACGGCGGGGGCAGTGCCGATGCTGTAAGCACCAACGATAATCTGGCTGACCCCCGGCAGGGTACGCGCAAAGTCGAAGGTCGCCAGCGCATCCGCGTACAGATTTCTGGCAGAAGGCCGCATCCCGGCAGGTTGCATTCTGCGCCTGACCCCCATGCGCCCCGGTCCGTACCCGGCGTAGTCAACAACCAGAAGATTAAAATCCAAAAAATACGGCCAAATGCCAATGCGTTCCATTGCCCGCATGGTTCCGGCGGCGTTCATGGCGTTCCCGTAAAAAAAGATGATAAGCGGCCCTTCCTCCTGTGCGCCGTGCCTTAGTAGGCCGTGCCGTGTGTTTCCGTTGGATAAAAACTCCACCGCATGGAACTCGGCTTGAGCTGTCAGATACGCCCAGCTCTGTTCGTCGTGTCCCGGGTGGAACATTAAAAAGTCTTGCAGAAACAAGATTAAAATGCTCACTGCCGCGATAATTTTTACCCCGCGAAACAGCCCCGCAAGCAAACGATTTTTCGGTGCGCGGTTCTTTTTGAATATATTTTTCATCATGGTAGTTTCCTCCTTTTACTTTTCAGTTTTTGTCTTCGGTGCACAATCCTTCAACCCTGCTATTGCGCCCCCGGCGATTTCCCACAAATACAAACTGGCGACAGAGCCGTATGGCGAATACCGCCGCCTGAACTTTTCAAACAGTTCGCGGCTAATTTCCGTGCGGCGGTACAGCATCCGCATACCCCGGTGAATGGCAAGGTCGCCGTAACTTAAAATATCCTGCCGCTGCATGGAAAACAGCATCAGCATTTCTGCCGTCCATATTCCAACACCGGACAGAGCGGAAAGCTCCCTGCATATTTCTGCGTCCGGTTTCAAGCGCAGTGAGTCTATGTCCAGCCGTCCGTCCGCCGCTCTTTCGGCTGCGCCGCGAATGTACGCTGCCTTGCGGAACGAAAAGCCGAACTGTTGGAGATCCGCCTCGGTACAGGCAAGTATGCGGTGCGGCGTTACCGTGCCCAGCGCGTCCTGCATACGCTGCCAAATGGTCGCCTGCGCCTTGGTCGAAATCTGCTGCCCGACTATCGACCTAACGAGAGCGGCAAACAAGTCCTGTGAACCTGCGCGTTGTATGGGGCCTATCTTGTCTATTGCCGCGCCCAGCTTTTTATCCCGATCCTTCAAATGGCGTATTTCAACATCGCCGTATTCAAATATTGCCAATTCAAATGCCTCCTGTTATGATAGGACAAGCTCTAGTATATCAGTAATTGCATTTTTTAAGGAGGCAAGCGTGAGCATCAAAGCTGTGATTTTCGATTACGGGCAGGTAATTTCACTTCCACAAGATTCATCTGCTATAGACCGCCTGGCGCGGCGTGCGGGGGCGGCGCGGGAAAAGTTCGAGCCGCTGCTTTGGTCTTTGCGGGACGAGTACGACCGGGGGACTATCACCTCAAAAGAATATTACAGGAACATTCTTTCTAAGCTCGACCTGACTCTGGATGATGCGGGCATTGACGAACTGATCGCGATAGACTTGGACAGCTGGAAAAATATCAACGGCGGCACAGTTTCCCTTATGGAGGATATAAAAAGGGCGGGGTATGTCTTGGGGATTCTTTCTAATATGCCGTGCGACTTTCTTGTGTGGGCGCGTCTTAATATTCCGGTGTTTGCGCTTTCGGATACAAGTCTTTTTTCGTGCGATGTCAAGTTGATAAAGCCGGAGGAGGCGATTTACCGCAAACTGCTTTCGATGTTGGGACTTGAGGGCGCGGAGGTTGTTTTTTTTGATGATAAGCTGGAGAATATCAGGGGCGCTCAGGCGGTGGGTATACAGGCTTTTCTCTGGGAAGGCCCGGAGACCGCGCGCCGGGTATTATTAGAAGTGGAGGTAAGACTTTGACATTTCTCAGGACGGCAGGGGCGTTTGCCTATACGGTATTCGCGGTGGTATTTTATCTTGTTGTTGGTATTCCCGCATTCATTCTTAATGTGCTGGGGTTAAAGCGGTTCACAACGCTGGCGGTGTACCGGATGGGGCAACTGTGGGCTCTAGGTCTTATTGCCATTACCGGCTGCACGCCGGTGGTAACGGGGCGGGAACATATTCCGCAAAAGGGAAGTGTCTGCTTTGTTAGTAACCACGCGGGGGCGTTTGATATTATTCTCGCGCTGGCGTACATCGGGCGGCCGTTTGGGTTTATCGCGAAAAAGGAGTTGCTGTTTCTCCCCCTGATTAATGTGTGGATTTATATTCTTGGCGGGCTTTTTATAGACCGGAAAAATATACGCAAGGCGCTTAATACGATCAATCTTGGGATACGGAAAATTCAGAGGGGTGGTAGTATGTTAATTTTCCCCGAGGGCACGCGGAGCAAGGGGCGGGGGCTTTTGCCTTTCAGATCTGGTTCGGTCAAGCTGGCGACTCATTCGCTTGCGCCTATTGTGCCTATAGCGATTTCGGGTAGTTACGAGGTGTTCGAGAAAGAGTATCGTGTGCATCCAGCTCCTGTGCGGGTAACGTTTTGTCCACCGATTTTGACTGCTGATATGAGTCCTGATGAACGCCGTCATAAGTTGACCGATCAGGTGCGTGGGGCTATTGAACAGGCGCTTGACAGCGGGGACCAGGCGGCGCAGCTAACGTAACGCAACTAACTTTCTGCGCTAATTCTCCCGCCCAGCGAGGAAAGCCGCGTTACGATATTCTCGTAACCGCGCTCTATCTGGTAGACATTGTTGATCTTGCTTTTCCCCTCGGCGCACATTGCCGCTATTACCATCGCCATGCCCGCGCGCACATCGGGGCTTTGCAACTCCGCCGCGCTCAGACGGGTGGGGCCAGACACAACGCCGCGGTGCGGGTCGCAC
>WQZT01000225.1 GCA_009780595.1 Treponema sp.
ACAGAACTACTACACCGATGGCGGGATGGTCTATTTAGATGTTGATTTCATTGGGCGGCATAGACGTAATGTCAGAGATAAAAGCGACACGCATGTGATTGAAAGTGTGAATGCAGATGTGCGTCATTACATAGCCGGGCTACGAAGGAAGAGCCGATGTTTTTTCAGGAAAATAGAAACGCTGAAGGCAGTGCTGCTACTTTTCATAAACGCGTACAACAAGTTTGGCGATGCCAAGCGGCGCTGGCGCGATTGTCATCGTGGGTGTGGGCGGGATTTCTGTTTCAGCCATATTCAGTTTGTTTAGGGACTTCTTTTTCCACTCCCCTCACGTTCCCACCCTTTGCATATTCCTTAAAAAAATGCTAGAATGACACAGGCAGGTTAAAAATGGTGCAGTTTTATTTTTTATCAATAGTCCTGAATGCTCTTGCAGGATATATTCTGTTCAAAGGGAACGAGTGCGGCGGGAGCGACGTTGGTTCTGTGGTGTTTAATGGCCGTTTTTCCCTGAAAAACGAAACCTTCAGGCTTATTGTCGGCATCGTTGCGGCGTTGGTGGGGCTCATGAAACTCCTGTCGGTTACCGAAGGTGATGTGCCGGTAATCGGGGATATTGTCCCGGCGCTTGCCGGAATTCTTGCCGGGTTTGTTTTGATTTTCGAACATTACCGCAGCCGTATATCTATGGAATCTTCAAGCAGCGCGGAAAAAGTTGACCGCTTGCTTGTTGCGAACAAGAAAATTATCGGAATCGCCGCGCTTGCTGCGGCAGTGTTGCATTTCCTGTTTCCAAGAGTTTTGTTGCTGTAGCGAGCGTCTGAAGTAAAAGTATAACGTATAACATACAAGGTTGATTTTTGAAGAAATTCGGTAGTATTGTTCTTTTTTTAATGGTATCCGCACCCGCGTTTCTTATCTCAGGTTGCGACCGCTCTTCCCGCAGTTTTCTGGTTACGCCGCCAGCCACCCATCCGCTGGCACGGAACTATATCGGCTTTGGCGTGGTGAACACTTCGTTTACCCACCTGTTGAGCGAACCCGCCAATGGGGCGGCATCCGTGGGGCATTTGCGGCGCGGTGCGGTGCTGCGGATTGCCGAGCGGCGGCAGGTGCCCATCGGGACAAGCGTTCAATCGTGGGTGTTTGCCGAAGAAAACGATCCGGATGTTACCGCTCCGCGCGGCTGGCTTCTTGAAGATGCGCTTGAAATCTTCGACAGAGAAGAGCGTGCAATCACCGCATCCAGAGCAATGGGGCCATGACAGTTCTGCAATGGGTGCTGCCGCCGCTGGTCGGAGCGGTTATCGGCTATGTAACCAACCTTGTCGCAATACGAATGCTGTTCCGCCCCTTAAACGAAATCCGGCTGTTCGGTGTGCGGCTGCCGTTTACGCCGGGCATACTTCCCAGAGAGCGAAGGAAGCTGGCGGACAGCATCGGGGATATGGTACAGCGGGAGCTGCTGACTGCCGGGGTGCTGCGGGAGCGGCTTGCCCGAACCGAAGTCCGCGAGAATATTGGGACAGCCATTGGCGAATACACCGGAAAAACTCTCCAGCGCCCCGTTGCTTCGTGGCTTGAAAGCAGCGACACGGCAAACATTTCTCTCGCCGAGCTTTGTGCCGATTTTGTCAACTCCGAAGTGTTCAATTCTTTTCTTGAGGAAATTATCAAAGTGTGGGCAGAGCGGCAGATTCCGCTGCACCGCCGCGATGACGGAGACGACAACGCTTTTTCTTCGTGGCTCAAAACCCGCGTGCGGGATATCGGCTCGCTGTTTGCCCCTGCCGCGCGGGACATCATCAAAGGCGGGCTTGTTCGGGAGATTAAAAACCACGGGCGGGGAGAGCCGTCTCTGTACCGCCGTGCGCTGGAAAATATTCTGGCGCGCTATCCAGGGATCACCTTGCGCGAATTCTTGTCGCTGGCGGAAACGAAAAAGGCAAAACTCGACACGTTTCTGTCCGAAAAAGCCGCCGATACGCTGGATGAAAATATCGAAAATGCCCTTGATTCAGTTGATGTGAAAGCGCTTGTCGCTGACCGGATCAATTCCCTTGACATGATTCGCGTGGAAAAAATCATCGTTGATATTATGGCGGGACAGTTAAAATGGGTAAACGTTGTGGGCGGTTTTCTCGGCGCTCTTATTGGTGTCTTTCAGGTTATCTTTACACTTTTTCTACGATAAATAAGCAAAATATATAAATATACAATCGATAAACTATTAAACAAGAATATTCCCTTCGGACATCGCTAAAATAAACATCACCGCTAAAACGGTGAAAACCCCGAAAGCCGATAACAACAGGTAGCCCGCCGAGCGTGCAAGGTAGCGTTTTTTTTTGAGGTGCAAAAACCGCCCCACATTCAGGCACAGCCCGCAGATTGAGGATGCGGCAAGAAAAATCCCCAGCGCAAAATACAGGCGCAACAGCGCAAACTGCGTTGAATCGACAAAACCCTGCACGGTTCCAGCGGCGTACAGGCACATCGTCAAAACGCACATCACGGCAAAGAAAATTACCGTCCGGTTGATTACAATGGGGAGAAATTTTTCTTTCAGGTGCTGGGGAAAAATCAACCTTGCTTCCTTGCTTGTCGTATTACTAATATTAAAGTATTATATCAACTATAACATTGTCAACGAACATTGGTTGCAATGTTTATCGGTAACTATAATAGTAAGTATGATGTATAAACTAAACAAGGTAAAGAAGGAAGTATGAAAAAGTTTCTGGTTTTTTTATTTGTGCTAGCGGCGATTGGCGGAGCGGGGTTTTTCTTCGGGTGGGCGCAGTTGACGGTTCCGCCCGGTTCGTATGGGGTGATGCGCTCCAAGACGCACGGACTTGACGGCGAGGTTATTCGGGAGGGGGAATTCCGCTGGCACTGGTACAAGCTCATTCCCACGAATGCTACCGTTTCCGTTTTTACGCCGGGCGTTGTTACCCTGCCCATTGCCAGTTCAGGTGCGCTCGGTTCAGGCGACGTGTACGCGGCATTAGCGGGAATACAGGTTGATTTTTCGTGGGAGGTTGCGGGGGAGCTGAGTTTCAGCGTCCGCCCCGATGCGCTGCCT